>CADANR010000074.1 GCA_902789265.1 uncultured Lachnospiraceae bacterium
CCCGAGGCTCTTTCCGGATGCCTTCAGCAACAATTTAATAAGTTTGTGGTGATCTCTGAAACTTTGTACTTGACAGGAGGTCATTACATATCAGTTAAGCATAAATGTATTTCTCCGCTGGCAAGTCTCTCCTTACTGCCGTCCGGAAACGTAACGATAAGGCTTCCGTCCTCTTCGATTCCGGTAGCAATCCCGGTCTTCTTCTCTTCATCATGTTTGTAAAAAATGACTTCCCTGCCGATGACCATGGAAAGTGCCCGGTATTCCCCTATGATGTCCTTCCGATAGGCTGCATCTTCGCAGTTTTCAAAGAATCCGGTCAGACGATTTCCGACAGAGGTAATGATTTGTTCCTTAAGTTCTTTTAATTTCTCCTCATCAAACTCACCGATTCCGGATGCCGTTTCTTTAATCTCATCCGGGAATTCAGCGGTGGTTAAATTGATTCCGATTCCTACAATGATTGCAGTGTACGCTTCATCAAATAACGCTTCCGCAAGAATTCCGCATACCTTCTTTTCATTTAAGTAAATGTCATTCACCCATTTAATCTTTGCATCCGCTCCGGCATACTGTCTTAACGCCTTTGCTGTAAAGACCGCCGCTGCCGTCGTTACGAAAATCCGGTCCTTTATTTCTTTCGGTTTTTTCACGGGATACATGTAGGAAAAATAAAGACCGGTATTTTTCGGGGAATAAAATTCCCTGTTATTACGCCCTTTTCCTGCAGTCTGCTCGTCCGCCCATAAAAGAATCGGAGCATCTTCCGGTTTTTCCCGGAATATTCGCTTTGCTTCCTCATTCGTGGAATCAATCCGATTGAAATGAACCTTTTCATACTTTTCTTCCGGGGCAGTATTCAGTTCCTTATTATGCGAAGAATCCGAAATCATCCATAAACTCCAGTGATTTTCTTTGTTTTTCAAGTGGTGTGGTCTCAATCAAAACAGTCACGTCAGGGAAATATTCCTTCTTTAATCTGAGGAATTTCTTCCAGTCGATGACACCTTCTCCCACCGCCAGATGCAGATCGTTCTCGCCGTCATTGTCGTTAATATGCACATGTCTGATATATGGTGCAAGCATCTTTACCCACTCGCTGATTGCCGTTTTGGAAATATATGCATGCGCATAATCCAGGCAGACTCCGAAATTGTCCACATCAGCCATTCTTTCGGCAAGCGTTTTTAACGTATCCGGCGACTGGTCAAACATATTCTCCATATAAACATTGATGTCCGGATATTCCTCACAGATTTTCCGGAAGAACATCTCCGTTTTGATGCGCCAGTTATCCAGATAGAGCTGTGCGGTTAAGAATGGTTCATAATTGGTATGAAAAATCACCGCCGAAGCATGTACACGCTTTGCAATTTCCATGCTCTCCTTTACACGCATTTCTGAGATTTCCGCAATTTTTTCATCCGCACTGAAAACCAGAACATCAAAGAAATCGCCGTGTGAAGTAAGTAAATCCGGCATATCCTGTTCATCATACATGCAGGCAATCCGCTCGCATTTTTCTTTATTGTCCAGCATCTTCGGGGTAAAGAAATCATTGAATTCAAAACCCAGATTGTATTGTTTGGAGAGTGCAATGCTCTCTTCCATGTGATGTCTGTCGGGTATAATCAGGTATCTGTTCATGTGCTGTCCCCCGTATCCTTAACTACTGCTCTGCCTTCGTTTCTGTTTCAGTCTTTGCTTCTTCTTTTGTTTCTTTAACCTTACCCGGTTCGCCGCCGATATGCTCCCCGTCAATACTTATCAGTTCATATACGAAAAGCCCTTTGGATTTACCTTTCAGCGGAATCTCACCAATCGGATTGGCGGTAACGCCCTTATCCTTTACGCGTTCATAAAGTACCTGCGAAATCAGCACCTGGCCGGCTTTCGCATTCGCCTCCAACCTGGCTGCCGTATTTACCGTATCGCCGATTGCGGTATAATCCATCCGGAAATCACATCCGATATTTCCGACGACCGCAGGTCCGCAGTTGACTCCGACACCGAAGGTAACCTTCTTTCCGAAGCGCTCCTTGCAGGATTCTTCCAATGCTTTCGCACCTGCCACGATATCCTTTGCGGTGCGGATTGCCTGTAATTCATAATCCTCTAAGTCAAACGGTGCATTGAACACCGCCATTGTTGCATCACCGATGAATTTATCGAGTGTTCCGGAATTCTTAAAGATTGAATTCGTTGTTAAATTTAAGTATTCATTTAAGATTTCGACTACCTGCTCAGGTTCCAGGCTTTCGGATAGCGGCGTAAAGCCTCTGATATCCACAAAGAGTACCGCAACATCCCTTGTTTCGCCTCCGAGCTTAATTTCATACTGTCCGGACTTCATGATTCCGTCCACAACCTGCGGAGCCACATATTTTCGGAATACCGAAGCGATTCTTTTCCTGGAAAAGAATTCCGTCAGATAATTAATGATTAACGAAAGCAGAAAATCCACCAGGAAGAAGGTCAGGAAATACGCCCCCGGCAAAATGATATCCATCCTGGTATAAAGAATGATTCCAAGAATTACCGTACCGGCTTCCAAAACGACAAATACCGGAATGGCAACCTTCAGTCTGGCCTTCCAGAAGAGAATCAATATTCCGGCAACCAGCAGTCCGGTGATAACCGAAATCAGCAGACGGTCTGCGGGAAGCGGAAATACTTTATCCATAAAGCTTTGCAGGATGTTCGCGTTAATCTCCACTCCGAACATTTCATTCGCCGAGTTCGGAACGGAGAACTGGTCTCTTAAACCGTTCGCATAGACGCCCACCAGTACAATACAGTCCGTAAATACTCTCGGATCCACATTCCCTTCCACCACATCCACCATGGAAATTGCCTCGTAGTCAAAGGGTTTTCCGGCATAGTATAACCACTGGCTTCCTGTAGCATCAACGGACGGAACTACAGGTGTAGTTCCTTTTTTCTCACAATACTTTCGATAGATTTCATAGGAAAACGAATAAAGTGTATTTCCGTCCGGATCTTTGTACGTCGGATGGAACCTTCTTACGATTCCGTCGGTATCCGGGGAAACATTTACAAAGCCTGTTCTAATCTCATCCCCCGTAAACGGTTTTTCCAGCATGTTGATGTACGAATCATCGATTTTTACTTTTCCGTTTTCATCCGTAACCGCCACGGTATCAAAATCGATGTGGGATGCAAAAACAACATTTCCGTTTTTCAGTGCAGCTTCTCTTAATGCCGCATCCCCTTCCGGTGTCATTTCGCTGACAAAAAGGATATCGAATCCGACAACTGCCGGATAATCTCCCATCTTTTCCAGTAAATCCGCATAAATGCTCCGGTCCCAGGTGCCGAAGGGGCCGTAGGCATTCAGGGTTTTTTCGTCAATCGAAATGATTTTGATATTCTGGTTTACACCCCTGGAACGCTGATACATCGTATCTTTGTAGAGACTGTCCAGAGAATACAAAACGTCATTATAGCAAAAAAGGAATGCCATTAAGCCAAGCAGTACTGCGACCAGATAGACCATTCCTCTGTTTAAGGTTTTTTTCCAGTTTTTCATATTTCCCCCACGGAGTTTTCCTATCTGTTTTACACAAAAACTCCACTCCTATGTTATCAAAATTTTTTATTTTTGAAAAGGCACTATCACAACCAATTCACTATATGATAGAATATGGAATGTACGATACAATGAATGATACGTAAAGTACGAAAGGGGACTTATATGGATCAACAGAAATACTTATCCAGCGACGAACTTCTGGAAAAAATATTTTACTACATGTCACGTCTTTTCGAAGAAAAAGAGCTTTCCACGACATTGTTTCTTTTAACGGATTTAGGCAAAACACTTGTCAATTCCGACCGCGCAAGCTTCTGGTTCTGGGACCGGAGAAAGCATGTCATCTGGACACTTGCAGCACTCGGAATCGATACCATTTCCATTCCGGAAGACTCCGGTCTGGTCGGCGCTTCCATGCAGGGAAATGAAGTGCTTATCATCAACCAGCCCTACAATGATCCGAGATTCAATCCGGAAGTGGACAAAAGTTCAGGGTATCTGACCAAATCCATTCTTACCATGCCTGTTACCAATTCCGACGGCAAAGTCATCGGTGCATACCAGGCAGTGAATAAAATCAATACGGACGGATCCGACGGTGAATTTACCGATGAAGATGTAAAGAGACTTTCTCTTGCTACCGCCTTCTGCGGAAGAAGTCTGGAATCCTACATGCTTTATAACGAAGCCATGGAAGATCCGTTAACCGGACTTAAAAACCGCAGAGGATTGCATGCACATTATGAGCGCCGTATCGCCACGCTTCGCATTTTTGAAAAAGCATCCATCATCATGTGCGATATCGATCATTTCAAACATGTCAACGATACCTACGGTCACAATGCCGGTGACGAAGTATTAAAGCATGTTGCAAACACGCTCTCCTCTTCCATCCGGATTGACGACGGAGCCTTCCGCTGGGGCGGTGAGGAATTCATTCTTTTACTTCCGCACAGGGGCATTGAGGAAACCACTGAATTCGCGGAAGAACTGCGTAAATCAATCGAATCGGATGTCATTACATTTGAGGGAACGGATATTAAGATTACGATGAGTTTCGGTGTCAGCGAAATCAATCCCGAACTGACAACGGAAGAAAACGTGGAAGCCGTGGATGCGAAACTGTACTACGCAAAGGAACACGGACGTAACCGCGTTGTAAATGAAATTCCGGAAGAAGACCCTAACGGCTCTTCAGAAAATACGTAAGAATCGTGGTTTTAATAAACCAGTAAGCAAGTACCATCACAAGAATCATCAGTGCACGGTACGTAAAGAAATAATGCAGGTACGAATGATTTGACAATACCAGAAAACGAAGAATCGGAACCGCTGCAAGAGTAAGATATACGGGGAAGAAGGAGTATTCTTTCTTCCCTGTTTTTTTATCCTTGCCGTGAAGCGAATCCTTGTCCCGGAAGAAGAACCAGAGGATGTAAAAGAACGCCGGTACGGCAAAGAGAATCAAGCGGACCGCACCCTTCGCAGTCCCGTTCGGGATACTGTAAAGGCAGGCGAAATTCCGTTCAAACAGAATCATAATCCTGTCAAAAATTCCTACCGTTTCAGATGCCGTGTTTAACGTCTCATGTACTTCGCCGACGGTTCTTTCCGCAATTGAAGAAAGCGCAAGCCGTGCCTCTTCCGGTCCCAAGACCACCGCGCAAAGTCCCCATTTTAACAAAAACATAAAAGCATATCCCAAAAGCCAGAATAATCCGATCCGGAGCAGGTACATCCAGGGGCTTGTTTTTTTCTTATCTTCACCCTCTTTTTGAATCGTATAAGGCTTATTTAAGGCATTTTCCATTACATACAGGGAAACAAACGCCGGGATCGTAAAAGTCGCTGTTTCGGCCGTTAAAAAGTCGAAAAAGCAGGTCAGAATTCCGATGGTCAGAAAGAGTGCTTCCGGTGCAAACCGTAATTCTTTCTTTTTGACGTTTTGATTCATTATCATGTAAATCACGATGGAAAAAATATTGACAAAAAGACATACATACATGTATTCAAAGCACGTATATCCGAAAAGAATTTTACCCGCATCGACTCCGAGAAGATAAGGAACGGCAAGCAAATATTCCCTGCGTATGACAAGAAAGATCACCCAGACCAGATTGATGATGATTCCGAGAGCATAGAATATTATTCGCATCCCTTCCACATCAAAAAAGGGCAAAAGCAGGCGGATTACGGCCGCACCGCCGTGCCAGTATCTGGAATACGTCCGGTTTCCCTCGGCACCTTCATATACGGCACGCTCCAGTCCGTCATCCACATTTTCAAAGTGTTCCTCATCCTGCGTAAATCTGGCTTCGAGAATACGGATAAACGGGTTGCTCCGGTCCGTCCCTTCAATCGGTTCCGTATTTCCGAGCTGATACGCAATTCCGGTGGAAATGCAGTCTGCATAATTATCTCTTTCGGTTGCATCCTGCTTCCCTTTTCCAAGCTTTTCAAAAAGCTCCGCGGACTCGAAATATGCAGCACTCTTTTCGGCATTTTTCTGAATGTTTTGCTGTGATGTTAAAGACGACACAAGAAGGAGTCCAATGCAGCATGCCACTGCAAGGACTCCTGTGATGAGCGTTTGTAGGATTGTCTTTTTTAAGTTATTCAACGAGCAATTATGATTCCTTATTAAGTATTCTTTCTTAAGTTTATTTACTAATGATTATTCTTAAACAATAATTCTTAAATCATGGTTCGCAGATTTACTCTTCCACCCAGTAAATTAAAGTATCCGTCGTAACCGGCAACGAGAAATCCGCATCCCAGTGGCCGTTCTGCGTCGGCCGGAGCGTTGGCTTTGAAGCCTTTCCTCCCGTTAGTACAACCTGCGTACCGAAGACATCGGTGCCGTTCATAAAGGTTACCATACAGTCTTTCTGTAAGTTTAACTGCGCATCCAGGTCATTTCCGGAAATAATCATTTTCCCGCTGCCGTCGGAAATATCACCGAAAAATTCAATGGTGATTGCGGGGAAGGTTGCGGGATCAATTCCCGTAATCTCTTTAATGATGCAGCTGTCGGTGTCGCTTCCGCCGATTAAGACATCCGTATTCTCAGTAAATTCTATCGGGTCACCGACCGGATTTCCGTTCTCATCATGCAGGGTAACCAAAACCTTACCATCCGTTACGGTAAGACGGGTAATTGTATTTAAACCCTTAAGCCCGGATGCATCAAGCGTCTTTGCCATAAAGAGCATGGACGGCTGAACCGCGCTGCTCTCCAGCACTTTTTTAATGGTTTCCACATCCGTTACTTCTACACGGAATGAGGTTCCGCGGGCAGCCATCGTGGAGTTCGGCGTATTGACTTCATATGTGGAACCGGCACCTAAGTCATTCTGGATTTCACAGGTAAGTGCACCTCTGGTAAGCTCAATCCGGCTTCTGGAATCCTTTGCGGTTCCTTCCGCAATAATCGAAAAATCAGTATTCTGCTCCACATAGGCAAGCTTATCTTCATCCATCATAAGCACCAGGCTGGAGTTTCCGTCTACATGTATGGAATCACCGCTTTGAAGTGCCATACCGACATATGCTTCCAAATCGGTAATATCCCCTCTTGATACATAGCAGTGCCCTTCCGCTTTCATAACCTTGATGACACGGTAGCTGTCATTGGTTTTTCCCTTTAAGAGGAAAATTGCGGCAATAATACCGGTTATAATCACTAAACCTCCGACAACTCCTCCGATGATGATTCCAGTTTTTTTGTTCATGTTCTATTCCCTGTGATACTTTTTTAAGTATTCCGTTATTCTAATTTCATTTTACGACATCAATGTTTATGGAATGTTACGTCCCCTTCGTCCGCATAGAAGGAAATTCCCGGCATATAGGTGGTGTCATCCCCGTCCTTCGTCCAGGTTTCGCTTCCCTCCGGAGTCCTGTATTCGGTATCGGCTTCCAGGAACAAATCGCCTTCACGAATAATACCGTCCTTCATCCATTCCGGTGCGGTAATGACTTCGATCTTTGACTCGTTTCCGGCCTTATCGATTACGGTTACTTCCACCTTCTGTTTTCTCTTTCCGGAAGGAAGATCAAAGGTTACGTTTCCGTTTCCGTCGCTTTCCGTCTTCACGGTATTTCCGTCTACCAGAACCTTATCCAGATTCTTATCGCTTGCGGTTCCCTTCAGGACACCGTTTTTATCCGTAAAATACGTGCCGCCTGTTTCCATGTCATGAATCTGCGGTTTTAATGCATCAATCCGGAGTGTCGCAATCTGAATTGCCGCAGACTGTTCGCCGGTCGCCGTTTTCTTGATATAGAAAGATGCACCCGCGCTTGCTTCATTTAATAAAACGGGCTGACTTGTAAACTGTCCCCTGTTTCCGACAGATACCTGGTAACCTGCTGCCGGTTCCAGTGTAACATCGGAAGTATACCATCCGCCGACACCCTGTGTACCCTTGATTGCATAGGCACCGGCCGGTACCTGCATGTAGGAAATGGAGAATCCGCAGGTTGCCGTGCATCCGGTATATTCATTGTTTCCGGGAAGGGTAACTACTGCAACATAGTTTCCGACTTCACTCGGCATGGTACCCGTAAATGCTGTGTCCGGAGCGGCTGCCGGCTTATAGGAAATGCTTGCCTTACTTACATCATTCGTTGCTGATGTAACTACAGGTGTAGGTGCATTGCCGCCATAAATCGCATTGGAAACAGAGATGGATACCGAACCGGGCTTTAAGGTTGTAACCTTATTGTCGTCGTCTTTTTTCTCATCCGGCTTCCTGGCAATCGTAACCGTTAAAGATACGGGATCGAGATCTTCATAACATTTCTTTCCGTCCACGGAATTTCCGTTTACTTTATACCATACCGTATAGGTTCCGGCATCCTTGCCCTTCGGGATATCCGTACTGTAATCTTTATCCTTTGCCAGGCTGTAAAGTAATGTTCCGTTTACAGCAACACCGGCCGTAACAAGTTCCTGATAATCTCCGTTCTCCGTAAGATTCTTTGCAGTAGGTGCTGTTTTCAATGTCGGAAGAGCGGTACCGATTGTAAACGTAGTCGTATAGGATGAAGGTAATACATAATTATTGTTTGTAAGCTTCTCAGCAGTTGCCGTATGCTTTCCGGCCGTGCTTGCTTCACCGCTCACGGATACCTTACAGGTATCTCCGGATATTACACCGGTAAGTGTCGCAGTCGGAACATGTTTCTTTCCGTCATATTTAAATGTCAGATCAGACCATTTCAGGCCGACCGTTTTTTTCTCAATCGTAACCGTAACATCAACCGGATCGATATCGGCATGGTTTTCGTCTCCGATTGCCTTTACCCATATGGTATAAGTCTTTGCATCTTTTCCTTCGGGAAGGGAATCGGAATAATTGCCGTTCTTCTCAAAGCCGTAATATACGTTTCCGAATTCTGCCTTACCGGCCTTTAAAAGCTGCTGATACTCAGCGTTATATGTCAGATTCTTCGCAGCCGGCAGGGTCAGGGAATTGCCGGCCTTCTCGATTTTGATCCTGCGTACGGCAGGAGCCATGTCATTATGATTGTCATCTCCGATAATCCGGATCCATACATAATAATCCCCGGCATTCACTTCTTCCGGAATGATTTCATTCCATGCATCTTCTATCGGCACTTCACTGCCATTCGTACCGCGTGCAAAGAGAAGGAAGCCTCCTTCCGCTTCTATCGAAGAGTCCAGTAAAGGCTGCTCCTCACCCGTATAGGAAAGGCTGGTTGCAGTCTCGTTTTTAATATAGGCATCTGCTTTTGCAATCGTAAATT
>CADANR010000075.1:0-9324 GCA_902789265.1 uncultured Lachnospiraceae bacterium
CCATCAAAATGATTCCGTCCATTCCACCGCGCTGCATGTTTTCAATAAACATAACTTCTTTGTCGTTTTCCTCATCCGTACAGCATAAAATAAATGAATACTCATTTTCATGCAAACATTCTGCAATCCCTGCCATAATCTGTGAAACCGCGTCTGAATGAATATGCGGCACAATTACACCGATTTGTCCGCTTTTTCCCGTTCTCATGGTCTGGGCCAAAACATTCGGGACATAAGAATACTTTTCAACTACCTTTCCGATTTTTTTCCGTTTTTCATTACTGAGCGAACCCCCGTTAAAGTACCTGCTTACCGCAGCGGTGGAAACCCCCGCAAGTTCGGCAATTTCTTTAATCGTCATATCGCATCTTCCCTGACCTTTCTGATTATCTTGTTTGTTTTTAATCTGTTTTATATTTCTTGTTTGGTTTCTAATCTGTTTAAAATTACTTACTTGTTCTTTAATCCGTTTTAAAATTCGCAACCAGCCAGATAAAGCCGTACGGCGGAAGCGTAATATTCTTTGCTTCCCTTGCTTTGCCGCTCAGCATATCCTTGTATGGTTCATGCTCGTCAATCCATGCAGTCTCTTCGGTATCACCGAAATTGAAAAGCGCAATCATTTTCTCGCCCTTATAATATCTGCCGATTCCGAGAATATGATCATTCCACGTTTCCACAATCCAGGTATCCGCCGCATTCTCAAATACCCGATGGGAGCTTCTTAATTTGGTAAGCTTTCGGATTCCGTCAAAAATCCGCTTCTCTCTCGTTCCTCTTTTCTTACGCCTTTCCACACTGTTCCAGTCAAGATCTCCTCTGTGAAGATATCGGCTGTCTTCACATTTATGCGGATTGTCATGATAGGTATAATCGTTTAGCTGTCCGATTTCATCGCCGCTGTACAGTACCGGAATGCCGCTCTGGGTTAAAAGAAACGCGTGAAGCATCAAATCCAGACCGATGGCTTTGTTTAATTTCTCCTCATCGTGTTCATATTCCGCCGCCTCGATTCCGGATAAAGATGCCGTTGTTCCGCAAAGCCTTGCATCCCCGAGTCTCGGATCATCATTATAAAGCTCTCCCCTGAAATCGCTTCCCGGGAATGCGCCCTTTAAGTAATCGTTCAGATACTTCTTATGCGGCACTTCCTCCAGCCCGAACTGACGCAGATATTCGTAATCCAGCCCCCAGCCGATATCGTCGTGGCATCTTAAATAATTTAAGAACACATACTGTTTCGGAAGCGCAAATACCGTTCCGAGCTGGTGTTTCAAAAGCCTTACGTCCCTTATTGCAACGGTATGCCAGGTACTTGCCATCGTCGTTACATTGTAAAGCATATGGCATTCCGGACGCTCCACGGTCCCGAAATAAGGAACCACCTTGGAAGGCTCCATGACAACCTCTCCGAGGAGGAGAGTTCCCGGACATACAATTGCCGCAGCAATTCTCATGATACGTACCAGGCTATGCACCTCGGGGAGATTTCTGCAGTTCGTCCCCAGTGTCTTCCAGATATACGGAACCGCATCGAGCCTTATAATATCCACACCCTGGTTGCATAAATAAAGCATGTTTGCAGTCATGTCATTAAATACCACGGGATTGCGGTAATTCAAATCCCACTGGTACGGGTAAAATGAGGTCATTACGATTTTTCCTGCTTCCTCACACCATGTAAAATTCCCGGGTGCCGTCTGCGGGAACACCTGCGGCACCGTCTGTTCATACTGGTTCGGAATATCCCATGTATCAAAGAAAAAGTACCGATCCTGAAATTCCTTTTCACCGGCACGTGCCCGTTTTGCCCATTCATGATCCTCGCTTGTATGATTCATGACAAAATCCAGGCAGACACTGATTCCGCGCTCATGACAGGCAGATGACAAATCCGCCAAATCCTTCATTGTACCGAGTTCCGGTTGGACCTTTCGAAAATCCGAAACCGCATATCCGCCGTCGCTTCTTCCTTCCGGACTTTCCAGAAGCGGCATTAAGTGAATATAATTCACGCCGCATTCCTCAACGTAATCCAGATGATTTTTCACACCCTTAAGATCTCCGGCAAAACAGTTTGTGTACATCAACATTCCGAGCATGTCATTGCCGGCAAACCAGTCCTCCACTACGTCTCTGGCTTCATCCCAGGCTTTCAGGGTTTTGCTTCTCTTTTTATAGAAATCGTATAGCATTCCCACAAAGTATTCGAATGCCTGATAATCGTTATGATAAAGCTCGATATAAAGCCACTTCAGTTCATCGTAGTATTTCGACAGTCTTTCGTTAAAAACCTTATCTCTTCTGATTTTCTCTGCCATATCGTTTCCTCACTTGTTTTTGAAAATATTTTGTAAACGATTTCATTTCTAATTATAAAAAAAGTGCCTGAAATCTTCAAGCACTTTTTTATTCTTTAATTTTACCTTTATTATTCGGAATATTACTGCATCATTCCCGGCTTGCAACCAGCTTCTCCACATCCTCTTTCGAAGGCATCACGCGAAGCGCCCCTCTTTTCGTTGTGATAATCGAAGCCCCGGCATTGGCGAATGTCAGCATTTCTTTCATTTCACTTTCCTCATACTCCCGAAGACCGTGTTCCAAAACGTAATGCAGAATTCCCGCACAGAAGGTATCGCCGGCACCGGTCGTTTCAATCGTATTCTCCTGAAGGAACGGAAGAACCGTAACCTTTCTGCCGTTCTGATAGCAGGAACTTCCGTCTCTTCCCATGGAAAGTAAAATCATTTTAATGTTCGGATACTCTTCAAAGAGTTTTTTCACACCGCCGTCAAAATCATCGATTCCGGTAAACCATGTAATCTCATTGTCCGAAATTTTTAAAATATCGCACATGCCCAAACCGTAAGCAATCTCTCTTTTTGCATCTGCCAAAGACGGCCAGAGCGGCTCTCTTAAATTCGGATCAAAGGATATGGTAAGGCCGTTTTCCTTCGCAATCTTTAATGCCTTTATGGTTGCACTTTTTACCGGTTCGGAAGTCATGGACAAAGATCCGAAATGGAAAATACGCGCATCCTTAATCAGTGCTTCATCGATTTCGCTTTCCTCAAGCATCATATCCGCGCCGGGATTCCGGTAAAACGAAAAATCGCGATCCCCGTCCTGGAAGGTATGAACAAATGCAAGCGTGGTATGGATGGAATCGTCTTTTACGAGTCCTTCCGTTCCGATTCCGACCTCATGTAAAACCCCTTCAAGCTGCGTTCCGAACATATCGTTTCCGACTTTTCCGATGAAGGACGTCTCATGTCCTAATTTGGTCAGCATAGCCAGTACATTGCACGGTGCTCCGCCCGGGTTGGCTTCCATAATCGGATTTCCCTGTGCGGAAGTTCCGTTTTCCGTAAAATCAATCAATAACTCTCCCAATGCAACAACATCTTTTTTCAAATGCTCACCCCCTTGTTTTTATAGCCCCTTGTATTGTTAAGCGTATCATTCTTGATTCTTTTTTTCAATCATAAATCGAGTAAAAAATCCCGCAGACATATACGCCTGCGGGATGCTGTTATAATAATCATTATCATTCAATGAGTTAATTTACCGTTTCATATCCGAAACTATTTATAATTATATAATCTGATTAAACAATACCCTGAGCCTTCATAGCATCGGCAACCTTTAAGAAGCCTGCGATGTTAGCACCTGCTACATAGTCGCCTTCTTTGCCGTACTTCTTAGCTGCATCATCAAGGTTGTGGAAGATGTTAACCATGATCTGTTTTAACTTCGCATCAACTTCTTCGAATGTCCAGGAAAGTCTCTCGGAGTTCTGGCTCATCTCAAGTGCGGATGTTGCTACGCCGCCTGCGTTTGCAGCCTTGCCGGGTACGAAGTAAACTTTGTTCTGCTGTAAGTACTGGGTAGCTTCCAGAGTGGTAGGCATGTTAGCACCTTCGCAAACTGCGATAACACCGTTGGCAACAAGTGTCTTGGCATCATCAAGGTTAAGTTCGTTCTGGGTTGCGCAGGGAAGAGCGATATCAACTTTGATGCTCCACTGATTGGTACCCTCGGTAGCCTTGTCATGATACTGAGCGCTCGGTCTCTTTGCAGCGTACTCGGTAAGACGTGCACGGTTAACTTCCTTAACTTCCTTAAGAAGAGCAACATCGATTCCTTCGGGATCATATACCCAGCCGGTGGAATCGGAGCAGGTAACAGGCTTAGCGCCAAGCTGCTGAGCTTTCTGAATAGCATAGATTGCAACGTTACCGGAACCGGAAACCGCACAGGTCTTGCCAGCGATATCGATACCGTTGCTCTTTAACATTTCCTGAGTCATGTAAAGAAGTCCGTATCCGGTAGCTTCGGTTCTTGCTAAAGATCCGCCGTAGGAAAGTCCCTTACCGGTAAGAACACCTTCGTAAAGTCCGGTGATTCTCTTGTACTGACCATACATAAAGCCGATTTCTCTTGCGCCTGTTCCGATGTCACCTGCAGGAACGTCGGTATCTGCGCCGATATATTTGTAAAGCTCTGTCATGAAGCTCTGGCAGAATGCCATAACTTCTCTGTCGGATTTACCCTTGGGATCGAAATCGGATCCGCCCTTGCCGCCGCCGATCGGAAGACCGGTTAAGGAATTCTTGAAAATCTGCTCGAAACCTAAGAACTTGATAATACCAAGGTTTACTGAAGGGTGAAGTCTTAAACCTCCCTTGTAAGGTCCGATTGCGGAATTGAACTGTACACGGAATGCGTTGTTAACCTGAACCTGTCCCTTATCATCAACCCAGGGAACACGGAAGAGAATCTGTCTCTCCGGTGTAACAAGTCTCTCAAGCAATGCATCTTTTCTGTACTCTTCTTCGTTTGCTTCGATAACAACACGAAGGGATTCCAAAACTTCCTTTACAGCCTGATGGAATTCGGGCTGAGCCGGGTTCTTTGCTACGACGTAATCGTAAATCTCATCAACATATGACATAACTTTGTCCTCCTTAAACTACGTTAATCCCCTTTTGAGGAAACACTTTATTGCTTTAAACAGTTAAAATAAAACCAGAAAAAATTATAATTCCATTTTTTTTCCGTTGCAATATTTTTTTTCTAAATTTTTTTAAAAATTCACAAATGGATACATTACTGAACGACTCGCTTCGTGTCAGCACGTCCTCGTGGGAAGTCTCGTAGAAGCTCGCAATTTATACTTTTTTTCCTGCTATATACTATGTTTTGCTCGTGTTCTATAGAGCCTTCCCCCGAGAATCTACCTGACACTTGCTCGTAGCGAGTGATTGGTAAGTTGCCACGACGGGCTCTATAGAACGGGAGCAACACAAAATGCTTTAGGTATAATTACAGTAAATGTTGCGACCCTCTACGAGAACGTCGGGGCAATCTGTGCAATCACGATGCGAGCCATTCTTAAAAATTTACTTACTCAAAGTAGAAAATCAGCATGCGATAAATCCCTGCTGCCCACAAAATTACAACCGCCAAACGCCGTAAAAATGCGGGAATGGATTCTTTCTCGCGGTCGATTAAACGAATGGTAAGAATTAAAAGGAAGGCACAGATTCCGAAAATCGCACGGTGCGGGAAATGCGGTGTCATAACCATGGCGGCAAGCGCAAGTGCCGGAATGCCCATAAGGATATAATCTCCCTTGAACCATTTCGCACGCCGTATTCCCTTATAGAAAACCACCGATGCCAGGAATACAGGCAGCATATGGGATAAGTATACGAAGAACGCAAACGTTACCATGTAGGAACGCAGTAACAATGCTTTCATACCGGACAGGTCGGTTTGCGTAAGCGCCTCGTCGGCTCTGGAGTAATTACCGGGCGCGAGAACCAAAAGCGCGCTTCCGATTAAGGTAAATACCGCACCGACAATCATCCATGCGGGACATTTCTTATTTTTCCGGATAACAAGGACAATACATACTGCCATTCCGAGAAAAATCGCAGCCCCCATATTTTCATTGGACCAGCCGCTTAAAAGTCCCAGGATTGCCATGACCGGAATCAGTATAATTTCAAGGGCTTTTCCCGGTTTCTTTGCAGTGTCCTTTAATTCACCGTCCTTAGCCGGTTCCGAACTGCCTGCCGTAACCATCTCCGTTTCCTTTATATAGAGATAAACAACGGGCAGATAGATGATGGCCAGATACAGATAGTTGGCAATACCGGTCTGCCAAAGCTGCGTTTCATACCAGATGGGATTGAGTGCAAAAATCCCTGCAAGCACGGCAAGCAGTGTCCATAAATTTTTCCTCTTGAAATAGATGTTCCCGACTGCCGCGAATGCAAGGCAGGCAAAGGGATTAAAGATATCGATGAAGCGGTCTCCCGCCAGGAATAAAATCTGCAGAATCGTATGGGCAACCGTTCTGCCGCCCCAGTTGGAATAATGCCAGATCTGGCTTTCCACGATATCCGCGAAATTTCGAAGCGGCTCGCCGGTAACCAGATTGGTGGAATAAAGAATATCATCCTGCGCGTAAACTCCGAGCTTGACGTTGCAAAGATAATAAATCCAGAGAAATACTCCGATTAACGGTATCGGGAGAAACGGTTCGATTTTTTTGAAAAATTCCTTCATGCGCCCCTCCTAAATCCTTCCGCTTAAGTATTCCCGGACTACCAAAAACATGGAATATCCGATGGTATAAAGCTGAATCAGTCTTCCCCACTGCAGACGCTTTCCTTCCGTCGGAAGTCCTTCGTTCATGCCGGAGACGATCACAACGCTGAGTAACAGAAGCGGTGATGCGATATCCTTATATCCGAAGAAGCCGAAAAAGCCCAGTACGAATGCAAGAATTGCGGCACCGATTAAACAGATGCTCTTCTCTTCCCTGGAATCCTTTGTGGCAAAGAAAAGGACAAGCGCCATGCCGGCAGCAGGAAGAAGAAATCCAAGGGACCCCTGCGAGCAAATGGTAAGCCAGGTAAAGAATGATTTTATACTTAATGGATGTTCTGCGAAATAGTGAAAAATACTGTCGGGAATTCGATATCTTAAGATTTCGAATATGCATACGCCGAATGCGGAAAATACGGCTATCATGTAATATGGTGTTTTCTTTATTTTTTCCTCGCGGTAAAGAATCGTAATTACGCCGTAAATGACCAGAAGAACAATGCCGGGAAGCAGGACGTACCAGTTAACCCACATATCCTGCATCACACCGATACCGCAGGAGAAGGAGGTAAATACCAAAAAGTAATTCGGTACGGCTGCAAGTTTCCGTTCATGAATCAGCGAAAGGGCAAGCGTACTTAAAAGGAATAAAAGCAACGAAAAAATGGGATTCATGTAGTGGCTTGCACCATATACAAAGAGTCCCACCAGAAGATACGTTGCTATAGATTCCGCGAAATACAGCTTCGATATGCGGTTTTCCTTTTTTTCTTTTTCGGTTTCTTTCAAAATACTCCCCGCTGCTTCTTACTTATTCCTCTTTCAAAGGAATTAGTCGAAGTCCTGATTGGTTCCTTTTCTCTTTAAGCGAAGACGGGACATCTCCCTTTCGATACGAAGACGGCTGGCTCTGAATTCGCGGATGGACTGCTGTCTTAACATTTCCTCCTGCTCCTCTTCAAGCGCCCTTCTCGCTCTGTTTTCATCGATTTCTTCGGGACGCTCCGCCGTAATCGCAAGAATTAAAACCTGATTGTCTTCCATCAGAAGCGTTCCGTTGCTGACAGCCGCAAAAACCTTGCCCTCGTCCGGTGCAATGAATTCAAGGATTCCCGGGACGATGGCCGCAATCGTATTCTGATGGTCCGCCAAAATTCCGTAATGTCCGTCCGAAATCGGAACGATTAAGGATTCACAGGGACCGTCGTAGAAGGTTTTTTCCGCTGTTAATATTTTTAAATCAAATGTTTTCATATTTATAAATTAAATCTCGCCCTTGCGAATCTTATCTGCTTTCTGGAAGGCTTCCTTTAAGGTACCTACATTGTAAAATGCGGCTTCCGGAAGATCGTCCACCTTGCCGTCAACGATTGCCTTAAATCCGCGAAGCGTTTCCTTAAGGGGCACATACTTTCCTTCCATGCCGGTGAATTTCTCTGCCACGTTCATCGGCTGGGATAAAAATCTCTGCGCTTTTCTTGCACGCTTTACGGTCAGCTGGTCCTCATCACTTAATTCTTCCATACCGAGAATGGCAATGATATCCTGAAGCTCTCTGTACTTCTGTAAGGACTCCTGAACCTTTCTTGCAATCTCGTAATGCTCCTCGCCGACAAGGTCCGGAGAAAGAATACGGGAGGATGACTCCAAAGGATCAACGGCAGGATAAATACCCTGCTCGGCGATTTTTCTCGATAAAACCGTAGTGGCATCCAAATGCGTGAATGTTGTCGCAGGTGCGGGGTCGGTTAAGTCATCGGCCGGGACATATACCGCCTGAACGGATGTTACGGAACCGCGTCTCGTGGATGTGATTCGCTCCTGCAGGGCACCCATTTCCTCCGCCAGAGTCGGCTGATATCCTACTGCGGAAGGCATACGGCCGAGAAGTGTTGATACCTCGGAACCTGCCTGTACGAAACGGTAAATATTATCGATAAATAAAAGAACGTCTTTCTTTCTCTTGTCACGGAAGTATTCCGCCATCGTAAGACCGGAGAGTGCGACTCTCATACGTACACCGGGCGCTTCGTTCATCTGTCCGAATACCAGCGCGGTCTTCTCGGATACACCGGATTCTCTCATCTCGCGCCAGAGATCGTTACCCTCTCTGGAACGCTCGCCGACACCGGTAAAAATGGAATATCCGCCGTGCTCCGTTGCGATATTGTGAATCAGTTCCTGAATCAAAACCGTCTTTCCTACACCGGCGCCTCCGAAGAGTCCGATTTTACCGCCCTTTGCGTAGGGCTCCAAAAGGTCGATGACCTTGATTCCGGTCTCTAAAATTTCCACACCGGGACGCTGCTGTGCAAAGGTCGGAGCCTTTCTGTGAATCTCCCATTTCTCAGTTTTTGCGGGAATTTCACCGAGTCCGTCTATCGGCTCACCGAGTACGTTGAACATACGGCCCAGGGTCGCTTCACCGACCGGCACCTGGATGGTTTTGCCCGTGGCTTCCACATCCATGCCTCTGGCCATGCCTTCGCTTCCGGTAAGCATGATGCAGCGCACTTCCTTATTGCCGATATGCTGCGCCACTTCCATGACGCGCTTATGGCCGTCAACGGTTACGCTTAACGCTTCTTTAATTCTGGGCATATGATCCGCGTCGAATCTTACGTCGATAACGGAACCTGAAATCTGTGTGATTTTCCCTGTCATGAATCTGTCTCCTGAACTGTATTTCTCTTATAATTCTGA
>CADANR010000075.1:9379-10695 GCA_902789265.1 uncultured Lachnospiraceae bacterium
GCCTTTCTTTCGCGCTTTCTCTTCATCGCTTTGGCACCCGCGGAAATCTCCGTAATCTCCTGCGTAATCATCGCCTGTCTGGTGTGATTGTACTGAACCTTTAAGTCATTCAGAATTTCCTGCGAGTTCCGGTTTGCCGAATCCATTGCATTCATTCTGGCACTCTGCTCGGAGCAGAAGCTGTCAACAAGCGCACCGTAAACGATACCGAGTACATAACTTTCAATCGTGTTATTCAAAACCTCACTTAAGTTCGGCATGAATTTAAAAGGCGTCTTGACTTTTTTCTCCCATGCAGGCGGCTGAATGTTAAAGTCTGCCTTGTGGAAGGGAAGAAGACGCATGACCTGTGCTTCCTCGGAATAGCTGTTCTGATAATCGGTAAAAATGACGTACATTTTCGTAATCTCGCCCTTATCATAACGGTCCAGCAAAACGTTCGTAATTTCTCTCGCCCTGTAAAGGGACGGATTCTGCGCCGTATAGCGGAAGGACTGCTCAATCGGAATATGGTGCGTGGTAAAATAATGACGCCCGCATTCCCCGACTACGAAAAGGAGGTTGTCGTCATGCTCGGAAAGCATTCTGACGGTTTCCTTGATTACGTTCTGGTTATAGGCACCGGCCAAACCCTTATCCGCAGTGATCACCAGATATCCGTATGTACCCTCGAGATTTTCAATTACACCCTTCGGGTAAAAATAGCGGCTTTGTACGTTCTCGTCGATACGGAAAATTCTCTTAATCTCATGGGAGATGGCATCGAAATAAGGACGCGTGGCTTCGAAATTTTTCTTCGCCTTACGTAATTTCGTGGAAGAAATCAAATACATTGCACTCGTAATCTTACGGGTGTCCTGCACGCTCTTAATTCGATTTTTGATTTCCTTGATACTGCCCATGCTTTATTGTTTTTTTCCGAAATTTTTTCTCTTAATTCTTCTCCGGCCTTCGACTATTTTCTCTTTGCCAGGAATTCATTCGCTACACTTAAGATTTCTTTCTTAATCTCATCCGTAAGTGTATCGCTTCCCTTGATGCGGTCTTCCAGGTCACGTCTGTTTTGCTTGAAATACAGAAGCATCTCTTCGGTTACCTTATTGATTTCCTTTTCCGAAATAGGAATGAAAATACGTCCCAAGGCACAGACAAGTAAAATTACCTCTTCTGCTCCGGAATACGGTTTATACTGCTTCTGTCTTAAGATTCTCATAAGTCCCTTGCCGTATAAAAGCTGGTTCTTGGTGCTGTCGTCAAGGTCCGAGGAGAACTGTGTAAAGACTTCCATCTCACGGAACTGTGCCAGATCAAGACGA
>CADANR010000076.1 GCA_902789265.1 uncultured Lachnospiraceae bacterium
CAAGCATGTTGTTTCCATGGCGGTTGATATCGGACTGGAATGCGTTACCGAAGGGGTGGAGACAAAGAAGCAGGTCAATCTTTTAAAAGAGAATAAATGTCCGATTGCGCAAGGCTTCTATTTCGACAGACCGCTTCCGGTGGAAGAATTTGAGAAACGCCTGGGTGGAACACCTTATTTCGATAAACTGTAAAAAGAGATTAGCTGGCATTGTGTTATGACAGGGTTAATTGCCCTGTCATATTTATTTTATTACACCTTTGTAAACATATGCTTTTGTAAAGATACGATTTTGTAAACATACACCTATGAAAAAAATTCATTTATCGGTAGGGAACATTATAAAACTCCATAAAAAGTGATTTGTGAATCGTTTCTATAATGTGAACGCAAAAAATAGTTTTTTGTTTGCAGATTTAAGGGGTATTTAAAAAAGTGAAAAGGAAAATATAGTAAGCAGGTGCTTAAAAAGGAGAAAATGATGAAAAAGAAACTTTTACAGGCAATCGGATTATTTACGGCAATCATGATGTTATCAGGATGTACTAATTTGGCTTCCGGTTCCGGAACTGTTCCGACCGAATCTTCCGAAGTTCTACCGGATATCGAAATCACTCGTGAAGCAGCAGAGTCGGGCAGTGTTAATTTAACGGAAGGAAGAAATGAAGGTGTTGTGGAAGATACCGAGGTTCCGGCAGAAAAGTTTGAGAATCTGACGAATGCCTCCGTTTCCCTTCTTTATCAGACAATGCTTTATGAAACGGATAAAAATAAAAATATTCTGATTTCTCCAATGTCCATCCAGACTGCACTGGGAATGACGGAACTCGGCGCGGAGGGAAAAACGTTAGAACAGATGGAGAAGACCGTAAACGGCGGAATTTCAAATGAAGATTTAAACCTTGCAATGAGAAAGCTTGCATATGATACGCAGAATTCTCCGGATGTGGACTGGAATGTTGCGAATTCTCTCTGGTTTCGGAATAACGGGCTTGCGGAAGTAAGAGAAAATTACCTGGATGAAGTGGTGAAAAATTATAACGCTGATGTGTATTATGCTCCTTTTGATGCTCAGACGGTAAAAGATATTAACGGCTGGGTGGACAATGAAACGCATCATATGATTCCGGAAATTATCGGTGAGATTCCGGACGAAGCATATATGTATTTGATTAACGCTATTGCTTTTGAAGCGGAATGGCAAGAGCAGTACGAAGAAGATCAGGTCCGTGAAGACTGTATTTTTGAAAATATCGATGGCAGTGAATCCAAGGTAAACATGCTTTCCAGTACGGAATACGGCTATTTTACTCTTGCAGGCGGACAAGGATTTATCAAACCTTACAAGGGAGGAGAATACTCCTTTGTCGGCATTCTGCCGAAGGAAGGGCAGACGCCGGAAGAATATTTAAAGAAACTGTCTTCTTCCAAAGAGGATTTTTCGAAGACCGTCCGTGAGGCAGGGTATGAAGAAGTGAATGTATTGCTTCCGGAATTTACCATGGACTACGATATCGAACTTTCCGAAGTTTATAAAGAAATGGGTATGGATATTCCTTTCGACCAAAACGAAGCGGAATTTCATAAAATGATGAAAACCACATCAGGGGATCCTTATCAGGTATGGATCGGTAAAATTCTTCACAAGACACATATCGAAGCGGACAGAAAAGGAACCAAGGCGGCTGCAGTTACGGCAGTAGAAATGGATTTGGCAATGTCTGCGATGCCGATGGAAGAAAAATACATCCGGCTTGACAGACCGTTTGTATATGCAATCGTTGATAATGCGACCGGTTATCCGGTGTTTATCGGGGCGCAGAATTCGATGCAGTGATACATTTTCGTACGCTCCCGATTGAATATTTGTCCCGTGGGCACGCTCCAAAACAAAATTGCAACGCAATTTAGTTTTGATACACTGATTCACGTAACGGTTCTAAATTCGCTTCGACTGACGTCTTGCTCATTAAGAACCGACGCTCATCAAGTACCCACGGCTACAAACATTACAATCGTCCACTGCATCCGAATCCCTGAGCAATTGTTGCAATCGCAAATGTACCATTAATATAATCGAAGTATTTACAAAACTCTTGCATTAAGCAGGTAAAAGATATAAAATGAATTCACGTCGGGTTCTTCGACATTCATTATTCATAATTCAGCGGCGTTTCGCCGGAATTATTCACATTACGTTTCTTTAAATTTTAACGGAATGGAGGTGGTGGCCTTTGTGGGTTATTTATGGGACACGATCCGGATATAATTAGTATTGTTCGGAATCGATGAACGGAAAATATATACGAATTTTTTATGAAAAAAGTAAAAATTCAAGAAAACTGTTGACAAATACGAACATTTGTTTTATTGTTAAAAACAGAACAAATGTTCAAACTTAAAAAGGAGATTATTTTACTATGGAAAGAGAAGAAAAATTAAAAGCACTGGATGCGGCACTTTCGCAGATTGAGAGACAATTCGGAAAGGGCGCTGTTATGAAACTCGGAGATCCGGCTTCTACCATGAACGTGGAAACCATTCCTACGGGTTCTTTAAGTTTGGACATTGCACTCGGTCTCGGCGGAATTCCGAAAGGAAGAATCGTTGAAATCTTCGGACCGGAATCTTCCGGTAAAACGACCGTAACCCTTCATATGATTGCAGAAGTACAGAAAAGAGGCGGAATTGCCGGATTTATCGATGCAGAGCATGCACTTGATCCTGCATATGCAAAGGCTATCGGTGTAGATGTAGATAATATGTATATTTCACAGCCGGACAACGGCGAGCAGGCGCTTGAGATTACCGAAACCATGGTTCGCTCCGGTGCAATCGATATTGTTGTTGTGGACTCTGTAGCAGCACTTGTTCCGAAGGCTGAACTGGAAGGTGATATGGGCGATTCCCATGTCGGACTTCAGGCAAGGCTTATGTCCCAGGCCTTAAGAAAACTGACAGGTGCTATCGGAAGAAGCAATTGTACGGTAGTATTTATCAACCAGCTCCGTGAAAAGGTCGGCGTATTCTATGGAAATCCCCAGGTTACAACCGGTGGTAACGCATTGAAATTTTACAGTTCCGTACGTATGGAAATCAGACGTGTGGAGCAGTTAAAGAGCGGCGGAGACATTATCGGTAACAGAACGCGTGCCAAGATTGTAAAGAATAAGATTGCGCCTCCGTTTAAGGAAGCGGAATTTGATATTATGTTCGGAGAAGGCATTTCTTTCGAGGGAGATGTGCTGGATCTGGCATCTGAAATCGGTGTAATCCAGAAAAGCGGCGCATGGTATGCATATGACGGAAACAAGATCGGACAGGGAAGAGACAATGCGAAGACATTCTTAAAAGAGAATCCGGATGTCTGCAGACTTGTGGAACAAAAAGTCAGAGAACATTACGGATTATTGGGAACTGCTTCGGAAACGGATGATAAGCCTGATGCACCGACAGAGAAGAAAGCATCCAGAAAGAAAGGGTCTATCACCGATGCGGCTGAGGTAGACTGAGTTTAAATGACAGTTACAGAAATTAAACCGAAGAATAAAAGTAAATATATAATCTGTATTGATGAAAAAGTCGCCTTTGTCTTATACAAAGGCGACTTAAACCATTATCATCTGAATCCGGGAGAAGAAGTGGAGTCAAAAGAATACGAAGAGATTATGAAGGAGGTTCTTCCCAAAAGAGCATTGGACCGTTCTTATAAACTTTTGATGTCCAGAGATTATACCGTGAAACAATTAAAAGACAAACTGATCGGCGACGGTTATCCGATGCAGATTATCGAGGATACGATTGAAAAACTGAAAAATGAGAAATATCTGGATGATGAAAGGTTTGCCGAAAATTATATTTTTTGGAAATCCAAAACCAAAAGCCGTAAAAGAATGATTATGGACTTAAAACAAAGAGGAATCGAATTTGATGCTTCATCCAATGTTTATGATGAACTTTTGGAAAAGAATGATATCGATAACGAGGAAACAATAATTCTTGCATTTCTTGCAAAGAAGGGCTTTGCACCGGATTCTGCCACGTATGAAGAGAAGCAGAAAATGACTCAGACACTGCTTCGGAAAGGCTTTTCTTTTGACAGCATACACAATATATTGGGGTATTTTCCTTTTTCTTGACATAATTATGCATATTGTATAAAATAAGAATGTTGTAGTATAGATAATTGGGACATTTTTGTCCGATTAATACTTGTTCTATGAAAATTAAATAAGGAGGTGCTCCTGCTATGGGACCTATGTCTGGCTCGCCGATTTTGACGCTGGTCGTAGCCCTTGTAACGCTGGTCATTTCCGCAGCAGTTTCTGCTCTGATTACCTATTCCGTGTTTAAGAAAAAACAGGAACAGACAATCGGCAATGCCGAAGTGAAAGCCAGAGAAATTCTGGATGAAGCTTTGAAGAATGCCGAGGAGAAGAAGAGAGAGGGACTGCTTGAAGTCAAAGAAGAATCGATTAAGGCAAAGAATGAATTGGATCGAGAAATCAAAGACAGAAGAGCGGAAGTTCAACGCTCCGAAAGAAGAGTTCAGCAGAAAGAAGAAAGTCTTGAAAAGAAGCTGGATGCTTTGGAAAAGCGTGAAACTGCACTGGCAGCAAGGGAAGAAGATTTAGCGAAGAAAAAAGAGGTAATTTCTAAGTTAAACGAGCAAAGATTGCAGGAACTGGAAAGAATTTCCGGATTAACCTCTGAACAGGCAAAAGATTATCTGTTAAAAATTGTTGAAGACGATGTGAAACATGAAACCGCCGTTCTCATTAAGGAAATGGAGAACAAGGCAAAGGAAGAAGCGGACAAGAAAGCAAAGGAATATGTTATCGGTGCCATCCAAAAGTGTGCAGCCGATCATGTTTCGGAAGCGTCCATTTCCGTTGTACAGCTTCCGGGTGATGAGATGAAAGGACGTATCATCGGTCGTGAGGGTAGAAATATTAAGACTCTTGAGACGATGACGGGTGTTGAACTGATTATTGATGATACTCCCGAAGCAGTCGTTCTCTCCGGCTTTGATCCGATTCGAAGAGAAGTGGCAAGAATTGCATTGGAACGCCTTATCGTTGACGGCAGAATTCATCCTGCAAGGATTGAAGAAGCAGTTGAAAAGGCAAGAAAAGAAGTGGAAACCGTCATGAAAGAAGAAGGTGAAGCTGCTTGTCTTGATGTAGGTGTTCACGGAATCCATCCCGAATTGGTTCGTCTGCTTGGTAAGATGAAGTACAGAACCAGCTACGGACAGAATATGTTAAAACATTCTGTAGAAGTTGCACAGCTTTGCGGACTTTTAGCTGCAGAGATGGGATTGGATGTCCGCGTTGCAAAGCGCGCCGGACTTTTACATGATATCGGTAAATCCGTCGATCATGAAATGGAAGGTTCGCATGTACAGTTAGGTACGGAACTTTGCAGAAAATACAAAGAATCCGCAACTGTTATCAATGCGGTTGAAGCACATCATGGTGATGTGGAACCGACTTCTTTGATTGCATGTATCGTTCAGGCTGCTGATGCAATTTCCGCAGCGAGACCGGGCGCAAGAAGAGAAACACTTGAAACTTATACAACACGTCTAAAACAATTAGAAGATATCGCCAACAATTACAAAGGCGTTGACAAATCATTTGCTATTCAGGCAGGTCGTGAAATTCGCGTAATGGTAGTTCCTGAGCAAGTTACTGACGATGATATGGTACTTATGGCACGTGATATTTCCAAGCAGATTGAAGATGAATTGGAATATCCCGGGCAGATCAAAGTCAGCGTTATTCGAGAATCCCGAGTTGTGGATTACGCAAAGTAATGTTAAGCCGGTGGCGGTTTTCCGCCGCCGGTTATTTTCATTCAGGGCACAACTGACAATTAATATACGTGTATACTTGTACAAAGGATAGAATAAAGTACAAAACAGTAAATGAACAAGTGTGTTTTAAAAGAAAGAAACTAAAAGAACTATTAAATTTAAATATATAAGAAATGAAACTAAAAAAATTTAACTAACAATGAAAAGGAGATGGAAAACAAGAATGAAAGCATTTGAACGTCTGGATCGTAAATTGGTTGCTCATGGACATATATTGGACTATTACGAAGATACCATTGCGGTTCCGAACGGGAATATAGCACACTGGGATTTTATTAAGCATAAAGGAGCTGCAGCTGTTGTTCCGGTTCTGCCTGACGGAAGGATTTTGATGGTTCGTCAGTATCGAAATGCATTGGACCGTGAGACGATTGAAATTCCTGCCGGAGGACTGAATGAAAATGAAGATCCTTTTGAGTGTGCCAAAAGAGAGCTAAAGGAAGAAACAGGATATGCTTCCGAGCGGATGGAATTCTTAATATCAGTGAACACTACTGTGGCATTCTGTAATGAGAAGATCCCGGTTTATGTCGCTTTTCTGGATGGTAATCAGGGGGAGCAACATCTGGATGAAGATGAGTATATTAAAGTAGAGCCTTATGATTTGGATTCTCTTTGCGAATTGATTTATTCCGGTGAACTAAATGATTCAAAAACCGTTGCCTCGATACTGGCTTATAAGGATAAATACGTGACTAACCGAGTCAATAACAATTAAATGTTTTTTTGAAAAAAGATATTGCAATTGGTTGTCATAATGCGCGCGATTTTTTAACAATTATGTAAAACTTTTTGTCGACATAATTAAAATTTCAGCCAGATTATGTTGATTTAAATCTATATATTGTGTTTTGTTTCAAGAAAAATCGACATGTTGTAAAAGTATTGATTTTACTGAAAAAAATGCAACAAAAATGTAATTTTTCGTTGCTTTTATGCGGATTTCTGCTTATAATGTAACTTGCATGGTCAATGATTTACATAAAACTTTGACCGATGGGTTAAAAAAATAAGACAAGGATAGTCTGCGGATGGAACAACAAATCGATGCATTGATTGAATTCATGCATGAGAAGAAGAATACATCTAAAAATACTGAATTATCATACAGACGTGATTTAAAAAAACTTGCCGATTATTTACAGAAGGATTTGGGGAAAAATTCTTTCAGTGAGGTTACGAAGGAAGATTTGGAGGCTTATGTTGCTCATATGTTTGAGCAAAATGCTGCGCCTACTTCCATTTCGAGAAGCATTGCTTCCACGAAAGCCTTATTTTCCTATCTTCTTGAAGCAGGCGAAGTAAAGGAAGATGTTGCAGCTGGACTGAAATCTCCGAAGATTGAGAAAAAGGAACCGGCCATTCTTTCCAAAAAGGATGTTATGAAGCTGTTAGAACAGCCGTCCGGTAATTCGCCGAAACAGATACGTGATAAGGCGATGTTGGAACTTTTGTATGCAACGGGAATTCGTGTTACGGAATTAATTAATCTGAAAACCTCGGATTTAAATCTTTCCATGAGCTTTATTGTGTGCCATGACAGCCATAAAGAAAGAATTATTCCGTTTGGAACCAAAGCAAAAGAAGCTTTGATGGCATATCTTTCCGGCGCAAGAGATGCAATGCTGGAAGACAAGAATTCGGAAATACTTTTTGCCAACTGTTCCGGAGAGGCGATGAGCCGTCAGGGATTCTGGAAAATCATCAAGTATTATGCAAAGAAGGCCGGAATCGAGGAAGATATCACGCCTCATACTTTAAGGCATTCCTTTGCGGCACATCTGGTGGAAAACGGTGCAGATTTAAAGAGCGTTCAGGAAATGCTCGGTCATTCCGATATTTCCACAACACAGATTTACCTGAATATGACACAGAATCGTTTGCGTGAAGTATACAATAAGGCGCATCCGAGGAGTTGATATTAAACGTTCATAGTGAATAGTTTATAATAGTAGAGCAGGACGATTGTCCTGCTCTTATTTTTGTATCTTTTTCATATTTAGATTTTTATAATCACAAATTATGAAACCGTACATTACGTCCTTCGAATGTACAGTAGTGATTGAATCCTGCATCGCGTAAAACCTGCTCGGCGTAATCGAAATTCGCACCGACCCGTTCGGGTTTATGGGCATCGGCTCCGACCGTTATGATCTCACCGCCGAGTTCTTTATAGAAACGAACGGCCTCGGGGCAGGGATTGGTCTCGGCAATTCTTTGCTGCAGGCCGGACGTGTTGATTTCAATTCCTTTGCCGGTATCGATAATTTTTTTAAAGATGACTTCGAAAATATCTTTAAAGTCGTCGAAACGATAAGTATATTCCGAAGCACGTTCCAAGGGAATGTACCGGACAATATAGTCCATGTGTCCGTATACATCATAATCCGTATAGCCGGACACGTTCGTAAGAATTTCTTCAAAATAGTCCCGGATGCCTTCCTTAATGGATATTCCGTCATAATAGTAAGGGTAGTAGGGATCTTTTTTCTTGCAGACATGGGAGGATGCAATGATGAAATCGAAGGGATAATGAAGGACCAGTTCCCGGCTTTCTTGCAGTGTATGTGGCTGGAGCCCGAGTTCGATTCCAAAGCAGACCTTAATCTGATCCTTATATTTGTCTTTCAGCTTAAGATAGCCTTCCCGGTATGCAGGAGTATCCAGTTCAAACATTCCGGTTTCTTCCGGTTTGATATAACAGTAATCATAATCATTATGTTCCGTGAAACAAATTTGTTTCAGTCCTGCTTTTATGGATGCCAGAATCATTTCTTCCATCGGAGCTTTACAGTCTCCGGAGTAAAATGAGTGCATGTGATAATCGTGTTGAATCATTTTTTGCCTTTCTTAGCGGTTTTACGGCAGTTTCGGGTATAATAGAAAGCCCGGCAAGACTATTTATACAGCCGTGAAACATTATAAATTGATTTATTTTCTTCCCTTACAGATTATAAACGGAATCGAAAAAATAAACAACTTGAAAACAGGAACTTAACTTTTTATGAATTGTGAAAATCATCTTGAATTTCTCCCATGATTTGAGTAAAATAAATGTGCTGACAAAATTTTGACAATCACGTTGGATTGTCAGCCGTTAAATACAATTTCAGGAGGATTTACAAATGGCAGTAAAAGTAGCAATTAATGGTTTTGGCCGTATCGGACGTCTTGCTTTCAGACAGATGTTTGGTGCAGAAGGCTATGATGTAGTAGCAATCAACGATTTAACATCCCCTAAGATGTTAGCACACCTTTTGAAGTATGATTCTTCTCAGGGTAAATACGCTAAGGCAGATACCGTATCTGCAGGCGAAGATTCCATCACTGTTGACGGAAAGACTCTTAAGATTTACAAAGAGCCCGACGCAAACAACTGCCCTTGGGGTGAGCTTGGAGTAGACGTAGTTCTTGAGTGCTCCGGTTTCTACACCTCTAAGGAAAAAGCACAGGCACACATCAATGCTGGTGCAAAGAAGGTTGTTATTTCCGCTCCTGCAGGAAAAGATCTTCCTACCATCGTTTACAATGTAAACCACACAACTTTAACCAAGGATGATACCATCATCTCCGCAGCTAGCTGCACCACAAACTGCTTAGCTCCTCTCGCTGGTATCAAGTCCGGTATCATGAGCACCATTCATGCTTACACCGGTGACCAGATGATTCTTGACGGACCTCAGAGAAAGGGTGATTTAAGAAGATCCCGTGCAGGTGCTATCAACATCGTTCCTAACAGCACTGGTGCTGCAAAGGCAATCGGTCTTGTTATCCCTGAACTCAATGGTAAGTTAATCGGTTCCGCACAGCGTGTTCCGACCCCTACCGGATCCACCACAATCCTTGTTGCAACTGTTGAGAAGAGCGTAACCAAGGAAGAAATCAATGCAGCTATGAAAGCAGCAGCTAACGAGTCCTTCGGATACAACGAGGATGAAATCGTTTCTTCCGATATCGTTGGAATGACCTATGGTTCCTTATTCGATGCTACCCAGACAATGGTTGGCGAGGATAACTTAGTTCAGGTTGTTTCTTGGTACGATAATGAGAACTCCTACACAAGCCAGATGGTTAGAACCATTAAGTATTTCGCAGAGTTACAGTAATCGAACATTAACTCGAAAATCAGTAATCTGCAAGTCAGCATGAACGAAAGGGCATAAGCCCAATGAAAAGCACCGGTCGAGGATATTCGGCCGGGCTTTTTTTTGTTTGAATGACAAAGGTCTTTTTTATTCATGTAAATATCTTTCTTACTTTTTCTGCCTTTGTTGAAATGATGTCGAACTGGAAGGCATCTCAAAACAGGAAGAGCTGACAGGAATCAATAACCGCCGTGGATTTTTATCCGATGTGGAGAGCATGTTTGCCGAAAAACTTCAGGAAAAAGGTGTTGCACCGAAATATATTCTGGTCGGCTATGCGGATGCGGACGGCTTAAAAGACGTGAACGATACCTTCGGACATGATGAGGGTGACAGCCTGATTGTGGCATGTGTGAATGTTTTGAAAGAAACCATGGCAGACCGCGGTGTCATCGGAAGAATGAGCGGAGATGAGTTCGCGGCGATGCTTTTTACTTCAGATGAAACAGAGTGCGAAAAAATGAAAACGAAAATGGATGAACTCATCGATGCCTATAATGTGAAATCGGAGAAGCCTTACAAGCTGTCTGTTTCCTTCGGAACATTCCTGTTCCCGTATTCGCCGGATTTAAAGATTCTGGAGCTTCTGGAGAACGAAGATAAGCAGATGTACCGGATTAAGGAAAATCACAGGGCCGGAAGGCGGCGTGGAGACGTAATCGTAAATGATAAAAAAGCATAATAATTTGAAAGGATATTGACCGGTCGAAGCAATTCGGCTGTTTTTTTGACTGTGTTAAACTAACGTAATAGAAAGGTCATAATATAGTCATAAAAATTTAACGATTATCGGGAACTCATTTTGTTGTGAACAGATTGCTAATATGGTATAATATCCTTTGCTTGTGAAAAAGTTGACAAGCATTTTCGTAGCGATGCGCAGGCTACGGAAATGCCGATTTTTACGGCAAAAAAAATATTAAGGAGGACAGATTTATGTCATTAAACAAGAAAAGCGTTGACGATTTTAACGCAAAAGGCAGAAGAGTATTGGTTCGCTGTGATTTCAACGTTCCGTTAAAGGAAGGAAAGATTACCGATGAAACCAGAATTAATGCAGCTCTTCCTACAATCAACAAACTGATTGCAGACGGTGCAAAGGTTATTCTTTGCTCCCACTTAGGAAAAGTAAAAGAAGGACCGAACGAGAAGGAATCTTTGGCACCTGTTGCAGCAAGACTTTCCGAGAAGCTCGGCAAAGAAGTTAAATTCATCGCTGATTACAATGTTACCGGAGAGGATGCTACCAATGCTGTAGCAGCTATGAACGACGGTGATGTAATCCTTCTTCAGAATACACGTTTCCGTGGAAAAGAAGAGACCAAGCCTCAGGATGCAGGCGAGAAGTTTGCAGAAGAGCTTGCAGCACTTGCTGATGATTATGTATGTGACGCATTCGGATCCGCTCACAGAGCACATGCTTCCGTTGCTGTTGTTACCAAGTACATCTCTGCAAAGGGCGGTACCAACGCAGTTGGTTACTTAATGCAGAAGGAAATCGATTTCTTAGGAAATGCTGTTGAGAATCCTGTTCGTCCTTTCGTTGCAATCCTCGGCGGTGCTAAGGTTGCAGATAAATTAAACGTTATCAATAACCTTCTTGAGAAGTGCGATACCCTGATCATCGGCGGTGGTATGGCATTTACCTTCTTAAAGGCTCAGGGTTATGAAATCGGTAAGTCCTTAGTAGATGATGAAAAGCTTGATTACTGCAAGGAAATGATCGCAAAGGCAGAGAGCCTCAACAAGAAGCTCTTACTTCCTATCGATACCACAATCGCTGCAGGCTTCCCGGATCCTATTGACGGACCGATCGAAGTTTCCGTTGTAGATGCCAATGCAATCCCTGCTGATATGGAAGGTCTTGATATCGGACCTAAGACTGCTGAACTTTATGCAGATGCTGTTAAGAACGCTAAGACTGTTGTTTGGAACGGACCTATGGGTGTATTCGAGAACCCGACTCTTGCAAAGGGTACCATTGCAGTAGCAAAGGCACTTGCTGAGACCGATGCAACCACGATTATCGGTGGTGGTGATTCCGCAGCAGCAGTTAACCAGCTTGGTTTTGCAGACAAGATGAGCCACATTTCCACCGGTGGCGGTGCTTCCCTTGAATTCTTAGAGGGTAAGGAACTTCCCGGCGTATATGCAGCTGATGACAAATAAGATTTAAGCAGACGAATATTGAATTTATTTTAAGGAGATTCATAAAATGGCAAGAAGAAGAATTATCGCAGGCAACTGGAAAATGAACAAGACTCCTTCCGAGGCAGTTGCTCTGGTAAATGAATTAAAAGATCTTGTAGTAAATGATGCAGTAGATGTTGTTTACTGCGTACCTGCAATCGACATCGTTCCCGTAGCAGAAGCTGTAAAGGGAACAAACGTTAAAGTTGGTGCTGAGAACTTCTACATTGAAGACAAGGGCGCTTTCACCGGCGAGATTTCCGCTCCCATGCTTAAGGATGCAGGTGTAGAATTTGTTATTATCGGACATTCCGAGAGACGTGAATACTTCAAAGAGGATGATGCTTTCTTAAACAAGAAAGTAAAGAAGGCTTTTGAAGCAGGCATTACCCCGATTCTTTGCTGCGGTGAGTCCTTAGAGCAGAGAGAAATGAACGTAACCATGGACTGGATTCGTCTTCAGATTAAGTCCGACCTTGCCGGCGTTACCGCTGACCAGGTTAAGACCATGGTAATTGCTTACGAACCTATCTGGGCTATCGGAACCGGCAAGACCGCTACATCCGATCAGGCAGAAGAAGTTTGCAAGGGTATTCGTGAATTAATCGCTGAAATGTATGATGCAGAAACTGCAGAAGCAGTTCGTATCCAGTACGGCGGATCCATGAATGCAGGCAATGCAGCTGAATTACTCAGCAAACCCAACATCGACGGTGGTTTAATCGGCGGTGCTTCCTTAAAGCCCGACTTCGGTCAGATTGTAAACGCTTAATTTTGTAATACAGCTTCAGAATTAAGCAGCCCGGAAACGGGAAAAATCAATTAAAATAAACAAAATGATATATGGGCAACCCGGCGGATATGTCAGGGTTGCCTTTTCATATAGTAAAAAATAGGACAGGATTATTTGCAAATTTTGTATTTTTCAAAGAAGATAAGAATTGATATAATAAGGTGGATATATAAGGATTCAATCATATAATCCGATAAAAGAATCCGGTAAAAGGGTTAAGAAAATGATTATCAAATGTCCGAATTGTGACGGAGCACTTGAATACAATGCAGAGCAGGGGCTGCTATTTTGTAAATTCTGCGGTACTTTTTATTCAGCGGACGAAATTAAAGTACCGGAATTGAATTCGCAAAAAAACGCGGATCAAACATTTGCTGCCAATCGGGATGAAGAACATAAGGTAAAAACAGAAAATCAGAATGCAAATTCAGATGATTCTTCAGTCAATAAAACAGGAAGCCCCCAAAATGACATCGAAACAGAGCAGATGTCCTATCATGAGAGACAGGCACGTCTTCGGGAACGTTATTTAAACAGAAAGAAAATTGATTACAGCAAACCGTTTGCAGGTACTTCGCGTGAATATATGACTGACGAAGAAAGACAGAAAGCACGCGAAGAAGATATGCTTCGGGAAGAATCCGAACGCAGAAAAACAAATTCTCTATATGAGACGAATTTCATGATGAACCTCGGAGGAGAAGTCGGAGGCGAATATGATCCGTTTGGTCTGACCGCAACAGCGAAAGGAATTGTAGTAGGAAGATCGGTAATAGATGCCGTAACGGGAGGACTTGAGGCATCCGATGCATCGCTTGTGGCAGCACAGGCAATGGCAAATGCCAATACACCGGCAGGGAAAAAGGAAGAACCCAGATATACGCCGAACGGATATCGGATTCTGAACAGTACCAATATGATTGTTACTACGGAAGCACCGGTAGACGAAGGAAAATATACGCTGGATAACAATATATATACCTGTACGAGCTGCGGTGCCGAACTTGCACTTACCGGCGTGGAGACATCTTCCTTTTGTGCGTACTGTGGTCAGCCTACGATTGTGTTTTCAAGAATGGAGAAAACCGCAATGCCGGATCACATCATTCCTTTTGTGGTAACGAAGGATCAGGCATTAAAGATCATCCGTCGTAAGTTGAAAAAAGGAATTCTGGTCCCCAAGGAAGTTAAGGATTTTGAGGTTGAGAGACTTCGAGGGATTTATATACCATACTGGCTTTTTGATGCGCATTACGAAGACAGCATGGTAATCAAGACGAGAGTGAAGAGCGGAAAAACATCGACAATAAAGTATTATCGCATGAATTCAAAATGTAATGTGTACTATTATCCCGTAGATGCTTCGAAAAACTTAAATGATAAATTGTCCAAAAAACTGGAACCGTATGATTACAGCGGAATACGTCCGTTTAATCCGGCTTATATGTCCGGATTTTATGCGGACCGGTTTGATATGGATGCAGATACCATGACGCTAAATTCCATGTACCGTATTCAGAATCTGGTATATGAAGAAGCCGGTAAGAAAACAGGGGGATCCCCGCAGGGACTTGTGGATTCTTACCCTGTTTATCATGTAAAGAAACAGTATTATACTTTGCTTCCTGCATGGTTTATGACTTTCCGTTATGAAGGTATTCCCTATACAATTCTGGTAAACGGACAGAATGAAAAGGTGGTTGGTGCGGTTCCTTATTCCAAAAAGAAATTCTGGGGTTTATTCAGCGGATTATTTGCAGCATTCTGCCTGCCTTTTATTCCGCTTGGAATCAGAATTGCCCGGGACGGTGTAGAGGATATCGGAAACGGCGGGATTAAGGTTTTTGGTGTAATATTATTCTTTATTATTGCACTGTATTTTCTTGGAGAAGCGAATATCAAAAGATACAAAAAAAGCATGGAATTATCAAAAGAAGAAGCAATTACCAAATTTGTAAAAGAAAGGCAGGACATCTGATGGTTACCGTAATAGTTGTTATAATCGGCATTCTTTTAGGCATGTCATTTGCCGGAGGACTGGCGTATCTTGTCAGTTCGATTATATTGATGAAATCCAATGATTTCGGAAATACAAAAGCGGATATAAAGCAGTATACCGGATATGACGCTGTTGAAATTATTAACGAAGGTCAGGTGAACGGACCGGATTCGCCGAACGGAGCATTTACTCCGAAGGGTTTCTGGTAAGAAGCATAATAAAGAAAAAGAGTTATAAAGATAAAATTATAAAGATATAATTATAAAGAAGGGGAAAAGCCATGATTATCAAATGCCCGAATTGTAATGGTGCATTGGAATTTGAAGTAGGAAGAGGAGCTCTGTTTTGTCAGCACTGTGGGTCATTTTTCCGTGCGGAAGAAATAGAAATGCCGAAAGGTGCTGTTGCCGGAGAAGAGCAGAGTCTGTATGAAAGTAATGCGGCGCAATCGCAGCCTGTTCAGGAGAATGCAGGATACGATCAGACCGGACAACAGAATTGGCAGGGATACGGACAGCAGACTACACAGGGCTGGCAGCCTCAGGGTTATGGACAGCAGACTACACAGGGCTGGCAACCTCAGGGCTACAACCAACAGGGACTTGTAAATACTGCTGTCGGAGTAAGACCGAAAACGGGCGACGGCGAATTTGTTCAGTTTAATTCTTACGGTGAAATCGAAGGTGCAGCCCAGAATGCAAGGGAAAGTAACGCTTCCGGTGATTTTAAATATACGATTGATGAAAACACCAGAGCAATGAACAAGGCAAGATACTATGAGGAGCAGAAAAGACTTCACGAGGAGTTTCAGAACCGCCCGAAAGTAGATTATACAAAGCCTTTTTCCGGTACCACACGTGAAAATATGACACAGGAGCAACGTGCACAGGCAGAGGAAGAGGATAAGAAAGCCTTGCAGTTTGAACAGGACAAAGCTGCCGGAATAACAGGTGTAAGAAGGGCTATTTTCGACAGCAATGTGCAATACGGAAGAGCGCAGGCGAACAAGCAACTGAACACCATGCAAAAGCGAGTGGGAAAAATTGCACGCTATACCGGTTCCGGTGCAAGAATTATTTCCGATATGAACGGAGTTTTCTTAACCACGGATACTCCGATTGAAGACGGCGTAGCAACCATTGACAATAAGATTTATACCTGTACAACCTGCGGCGCGGAGCTTGCACTGACCGGAACGGAAACATCATCATTCTGTGCATACTGCGGTCAGCCGACCATTGTGTATAACCGTATGGAGAAAACCTTAATGCCGGATTATATTATTCCATTCAACGTTCCGAAGGAGAAGGCACTGGAGATCATCCGGAAAAGGTTAAACAGCGGATATTTAATCCCCCGAAAAGTAAGGGATTTTGAGGTGGAGAGACTTCGCGGAATCTATATTCCTTACTGGCTTTTTGATGCTTCCTATTCAGACAGCATGGTCATCAGCAGTAAGGTGAAAAGCGGTAAAACAACGGTAACGAAATACTATAGAGTCAATACGCAGTGTAATCTGTTTTATTATCCGGTGGATGCTTCCAAAGCGCTGAATGACAGTATCTCCAGAAAACTGGAACCCTATGATTACAGCGGAATGCGTCCTTTTAACATAGCATATATGTCCGGATTTTATTCAGATCGTTTTGATATGTCGGCGGATACCATGATGATGACGTCCATGTACCGTGCACAGGCACAGATGTATGATATTGCAAGCAAGAAGGTGCCGGGCAGTCCGATCGGTATGACGGATTCTTCGCCGATGTTCCATGTCAGGAAGAAATATTATACGATGCTTCCGGCCTGGTTCATGACCTTCCGCTACGAAGGAATGCCGTATACCATTATGGTAAACGGCCAGAACGGAAAAGTCATCGGTGCGGTGCCCTATGATAAGAAGAGACTGTATGCCTTAATCGGCGGCCTTTCGTTAGCTCTTTCGTTTATCTGCGCTCCGGCCATGTATTATCTGGTTCCGTTTTTATTGAGTGCAAAAAACGGAGCCCGCGGGTTAATCATGATATTATTTGCGATTGGATTTTTCTTCTTCATGGCATATAAGAATTACCAGAAACTTAAGACAAACGTGGAACTGACAAGGGAAGAGACAATGAACAATTATGTAAAAGAAAGGCAGGATGTATAAATGGCAGTATTTGGAATTATAGTCGGAATAGCATTTGCAATAGGGCTTGCCTGCTTTATTACGTCGATTGTTCTGTTGAAATCGAACAATATCGGCGATTCTACCGGATCACTGCAGCAGTATGCGGGATATGATCCGATTGTAGCTGAGTGCGAAGGCCAGGTTTCGAGCCCTGATGGGGACTTTGGATTGCGATGGTGAGTTTACCGGCAGCAATACAGGTATACAAAGAAAAAATGCGGAATGCAGCCGGCAATAACAAACATGTGAAAAATAAAATGCATGTATTTTACGTTCTTCATGCGGTAGAAAGGAACTCCGACGGTATAAAGGATGCCGCCCAGAGCAAGAAGGATGAATCCGCTTAAGGGAACTGCTTTATACATGGGATAAATTGCAACTAAGATAAGCCATCCCATGATGATGTAAAGTGCCTGGGAGAGCTTATAGAATTTCTGCAAATCAATAATATTGATAATAACGCCGAAAATCATGCATGCGAAGTTTATCGCGAAGACAGTATATCCCCAGAATCCCCTTAAAATACAAAGGCAGGCGGGAGCGTAACTGGCACAGATCAGAATATAAATCATGCAGTGATCGAAAATGCGAAGAGTTTTCTTGGCTTTTTCGTCCTGGATGGTATGATAAAGAAACGAAATCAGGTATAAAAAGATAAAGCTGACTCCGAAAAAAGTAACTGCAAGTACAGAGAGCCGGTCCTTATGCGTCCTGATTGCAGTGGAAGTAAGAAGAATACTGGCAACAACGGAGGCAAGCGCAGCGAGTCCGTGAGATATGGAGTGGGCGTATTCTTCCGGCATGGAATAATGTGCCATTACTTTTAATTTTTCAGTCGTGTGATTACTCAAGGGGATTCCTTCTTGTGATGCACAATTTATCAAAACACGAAAAACTTATTGCCAAGTATTATTTCATTTTGAAGCACCTTTATATACATACCTTTTTTTCAAAGATAAGTAAATGCTTATGCTCCTTAAATCTTGTTAATAATTCTTAAAATGCTATTAACACTTGCAAATTTCTGCCGGCTGTGATAGAATTTAGCAGTTGTATGGAGTTTTTGCAACTTACGGAGGATTTCAATGGTTATCAGAACAGTCATTACGATAGTTTTTATAGTAGTATGCGTGGCTTTATCCGCATTGGTTTTACTTCAGGAAGGAAAGACGCAGGGATTAGGTGCAATCAGTGGTGCCGCAGAGACTTACTGGGGCAAGAATAAGGGACGTTCCATGGAAGGAATGCTGGTTCTCTTAACGAGAGTGCTTTCGATTGCATTCATTGTACTGGCAATTGTATTAAACCTGACACTTTTCTAAGTCATTAAGAAGACGGATTGAATGACCCCTGCGGAACTTCCGCGGGGGATTTTTTATGCACGCTTTCGCATAATGCATTTTTAAAAATGCAACTTTAAGTTGCTAACTGT
>CADANR010000077.1 GCA_902789265.1 uncultured Lachnospiraceae bacterium
ATTCGAATTCCTGCCGATTGATATTTTTAAGGCGGATGCAAAGAATTTCCAGATTATCGACGGAAAGATTATGCCGTCGCTAATCAGTATCAGCGGTGTTGCGGAAACGGCGGCACAGGGTATCGTGGAAGCCTGCAAAATGGGACCGTTTACTTCGAAGATGGACTTTAAGAACCGTGCGAAGGTTTCGGGTGTTGTTGTGGAGACAATGTACCGGTTGGGATTGCTTGGAGTGCTGCCGGAGAACAATCAGATTAGTTTGTTTGATAGTATTTAGCTTATCAATCGTCCGCTGTATAATGAAAAAGAGCAATAATATATACTATCGAAATGTGGGGTGGGGGAAAAATGAAGAATGATATCAAGAAAGAAATTCAGGATAAGCTCTTTGAACTACAGGATAAGGACTACCGCGATTTCCAGGTGAAACTGATTCCGGGAGCGAGTGTGGAAGATATGATCGGGGTGCGGACTCCTGCACTTCGCAGTCTTGCAAAGGATCTGGCGAAGAGAGAGGATATTGAAGAATTTCTGAATGACCTTCCGCATCGCTATTTTGACGAAAACCAGCTTCATGCATTCATTCTTTCCGTGAGCAAGGATTACGACTGGTGTATCGGAAAAGTGAATGAATTCCTGCCTTACGTGGACAATTGGGCAACATGCGACCAGATGTCGCCGAAGATTTTTAAGAAACATAAAAAAGAGCTTCTGACGGAGATTAAAGGGTGGCTTAAAACCAAAGAAACCTATACGATTCGATTTGCGGTAGGGATGTTAATGGAACATTTCTTAGATGATGATTTCGATCCGAAATATCCGAAGATGGTGGCAGCCGTGAAATCGGAAGAATACTATGTACGGATGATGGTTGCGTGGTATTTTGCAACGGCGCTGGCAAAACAGTATGATGCGATTATTCCCTATATTGAGGAGAAGAAGCTGGAACCATGGACACACAATAAAACGATTCAGAAGGCGATAGAGAGTTACCGGATTACGCCGGAACAGAAGGAGTATTTACGAAGTCTGAAGGTGAAATAAACAGGGAAATTTAATGTACGGACCACCCGAGAGGGTGGTCCGAAAATATTTATGGAGCAATAACTGATTTAGTAAGTGTTTCATTGTTCAAATCAGGCGAAATATGGTACAATAGCGATAGTTATTGTTACAGTAAACAAGTAGTATTCACATTCTGACATCTAATGGTTTGATTCCGGCCACGGATCAGGAAAAGGAGGCCCTTTTCATGGACGCCGCGAACAGTATAAAGAACAATCGAAACAAAAAGAATTTCATGAGCATTATAAAAAGAGCAGTTGCAATCATTTTATTTGCAGCTCTGATACTGAATGTTTTTCTGCCGGTTACCGTACTTGCTAAAGGCGGAGATGAAGGGAAAAAGGTTGTCCGTGTCGGCTGGCATGAACCGCCTTATTTCATTATTGACGAAAACGGAAGAAAATCCGGTTATTCCTACGAATATCAGCGAAAAGTCGCGGCTTATACAGGTTGGGAATATGAGTATGTGGAAGGCACCTGGTCGGATCTTTTGCAGATGTTAAAAGAGGGCAAGATTGACTTGATGAGTGATGTATCCTATTCGGAGGAGCGTACAAAAGACATGCTTTTTACTTCGCTTCCCATGGGTACCGAAAGTTATTACATTTTCATATCTCCCGATAATGAAGAAATTTCATCGGATAATCTTTCCACATTGAACGGGAAACGCATCGGCGTGACGGAGGGAAGTATTCAGAAAGAATACTTCCTTGAATGGGAACGAATCCACGGAATCAATGCCGAGCTGGTTGAAGTGAACGGCACCGAGGAAGAAGCTCTTAAAATGCTCGGAACGGAACTGGATGCGCATGTCACAATGGATGTATACGGCACGCCCGAGACTGCAGTTCCGGTTTGCAAGATCGGCTCTTCCGACTTCTATTTTGCAGTCAGTAAGAAACGTCCCGACTTAGTGACAGAGCTGGATGCAGCGTTAAACAGAATTCAGGATGAGAACAAATACTATGATCAGCAGCTTCATGACAAATATCTAAAAAGTGCTGAGGCAAATCTTTATTTAAGCAATTTGGAACGGAAGTGGATTTCAAATCACGGTGCCATAAGGGTAGGATATCAGGATAATTATCTTGCTTTCTGTGCTCGTGACCCGGAAACGGGAGAACTGACAGGCGCATTGGCAGATTATCTGAAGTATGCTTCAACCGCTTTTGAAAATGCGCGTGTAGAGTTCGAGCCGATTGCATACGATACTATGGCAGAAGCAATAGAAGCCATGAAAAATGGTGAAATTGACTGCGTTTTTCCTGCAAACTTAATGGATTACGATGCCGAGGAACTCGGACTTGTAATGTCTCCGGCAATTATGCGTACGGAAATGGATGCGATAGTACGCTCATCGGAGCAAAAGGAATTTCTCTTAAAAGACAAGGTGGTTGTTGCCGTCAATGAAGGCAATACCAATTATGAGCTGTTTCTGGCACAACATTTCCCGGACTGGGAAATTGCATATTTTAAGGACACACCGACGGGACTTGATGCCATCGCAAAAGGAGAAGCAGACTGCGTCATTATCAGCAGTTACCGTTACAGCAATATTTCCAGACAGTGCGAGAAACTTCGCCTGACTTCGATTTATTCCGGTGTGGAAATGGATTACTGTTTTGCGGTACCGGAGGGCGAAACGGAACTTTATTCCATTCTTGCAAGAACGACAGCAGTCGTACCCGATGCAACAATCCACACGGCGCTTACTTACTATTCTACGGAGGATGTTAAGGTCAGCTTCGGGGAATTTATAAAAGACAATTTACTGATTATTCTTGCTGCAATCTCTGTAATCCTTTTAATTATTCTAATCCTTCTTCTTCGCAACATCCGTGCGGAACGGAAGCTTGTCAAAGAAGAACAGTTGTTAAAAAATCTGAACCGGAAGGTTTTCGTGGATTCCTTAACATCCGTCAGAAATAAGGGTGCATATACCGAATATATCCGGAAACTTCAGGAACGCATAGACGGAGGGGAGCAGTTTGATCTGGCGATAGGTATTTTTGACTGTAATAATTTAAAGACCGTGAATGATGAATGCGGACATGACAAGGGTGATATTTATTTAAAGAATTCCTGTATGTTAATCTGCAAGGTTTTTGACCACAGCCCGGTATTTCGAATCGGCGGCGATGAATTCGCGGTATTCTTAATGAATGACGATTTTAAGAACAGGGAAATGCTTGAAAAAATCTTTGAAGATAAACGCATCGCAATTTGCAGGGATGCGAAGAATAACTGGGAAGAGGTACATATTGCATACGGCTTTGCGGAATTTGATCCGAAGCAGGACCCGACCGTTTCCGATGCGGCAAGAAGAGCGGACAAGATTATGTACGAGAACAAGCGCAAAATGAAAGAAAAACAGTGGGCACCGGTATAACAATGATGCAGTTTATACGGGAAGGCAGAATATAGAATAAGGCAGAATATAGAATAAGGCAGAATGTAGAATAAGGCAGAAAACAGAATAAGGGGGGGAAAATACGTGAAACGAAAAACACAGAAAGTATTATCCATGATTCTGGCAGGAGGCATGATATTAACAACCATGCTTTCTTCCTGCAAACCCAATGATCCGGGAAATAACGGTCAACCCGCCACATCCGAACCTGCAGGTTATGAGGCGGAAGTGTTAGCTTATCAGTCCAAACCGATTCCGAAGATTTCGGTATACATTGATGAAACCGCGGAAGGGTATGCAACCATTGAGGAAATGAATAATGATTTCTTCCATGAGGCAAAATGTACGGGGACCATGGATATTGATATTCCGGAAGGCTATTACTGCGATTACACCGATAAAACACCGGAAACCCTTCATGACGTTCCGCTTAACTATATCAGGGGACGCGGCAATTCCACATGGGGACAGGCCGATAAGAAACCTTATAAAATCAAACTGGATGAAAAACTTGATTTGTTCGGAATGGGAGAGAACAAGGAATGGGCTTTACTTGCAAGCCGTTATGATGCATCGATGCTAAGAAACCGCTGTGCATTTTATTTGGGCGAAGAGATGGGACTTGCCTTCACACCGCAGTGTGTACCTGTTGAATTCTATATGAACGATGAATATTTAGGCTGTTATCTGCTTTCGGAAACCGTGGATATCGGTGGTTCCAGAGTGGATATTGAGGAACTTTCACCGGAAGATAACGAGGAACCGGAGATTTCCGGCGGATATCTTTTCTCTTTGATGTGTGAAGAATACTTAAGCCAGGAACCGGCTGCAAATGCAATCAAAACCGATAACGGCGTGATTTTTGTAGCAAAGGATCCTTCCTTTGATCCTGCAGACGGAGAAATCAGTGAAGAACAGAAGGCATACTTAAAAGAGTATCTGCAAAAGACCGAAGATGAAATCATGAGTAATTCCCAGAACATCGGACAATACTTAGATCTTCAGTCGGCAGCGGATTACTGGTGGATTCAGGAATTCGTACAAAACGAAGACGGATTCATTACAACCAGCTCATATCTTTACAAAGACCGGAACGGAAAGCTTTATTTCGGACCTCTTTGGGATTTCGATTCGTCCTGGGATTATTTTTTCTATGAGCCCAGGTCGACCGAAGGCTTCAACTTTACGTCGATGCCCTGGATTGACTATATGCGTGCAAACAATACGGATTTCCAGAGAATTTTAAAAGAACGCTATGAAGTACTTGATGCTACGCTTGAAGAGATGGTTAAGGATAACGGAGAAATCGACCGTCTGGCAGAAGAAAATCGTGAAGCATGGGAAAAAGACCATGAAAAATGGGGTTATTATGATCGTATAGAATGTGACCGGATTCCGGATTCGGATGAAAGAGCATCCATGACCTATGATGATATCGTCGGGGTTTACAAGAACTGGATTAACGAAAGACGTGCATGGATTCGCGATCACTATGATGAGATTACAAATGTATACTGTGACGTAACCTTTGAAACCGAGGACGGGGAAGTATTTGAAGAACTGAAAAATGTACGTCTCGACCGTACCGTTCCGAATCCTCCGGCCTACGGACCTGCAAAGGAAGATTATGTCTTTGTTGACTGGCAGTCAAAGGATAGCGGCGCATCCGTTTATGACGCCTTAATTACAGAGGATGCAACCTTTGTTCCGGTATATATTCCTGCTGACTCCACCGCACCTGCGGAAGAAATCCGCTTTGCGGTAAGAAGTTTCTCAATGCCTGTCGGAATGGAAAATTATGTACCCGACTATGTAACCCTGCCTTACGATAATCAGGACAGACGCATGGAATGGAAATCTTCCGATGAGGAGATTGCTACCGTGGATGAGTACGGAAGAATTACTGCTGTGAAAGAAGGCAATGTCGAAATTACGGCAATGTTACCCGGTGGTGCATCGGATGTAGTATCGGTGCATGTTTATGATCCGAAGGACGAATCCATTGATTTGAATTTAAAACTGATCACGCAGGAAAAGGTGACTTTGAAGGCAGGGCAGCAGATGTACCTGGATGTTACGTTTGAAGACAGCAATGTGAAACCTGAGACCTGCTTAATCAAGTATGGTGGCGGAAGCGAAGACGTTGCAACAATTGATGAAAACGGACTGATTACCGCAATTGCACCGGGAGAAACGAAGTTTGCGGTATACGGTACCAGAGGCGGTGCGACGTTTGAACGCGCGATAGTGCAGGTGACGATAAATTAAAGGGATAACGAATAAAACTATGAGGGGGCAATACTATGTTAAAAGATTACGAGTTTTGGTTTGTGGTAGGATCGCAGTTTTTATACGGTCCGGAAGTTTTGGAAACGGTTGCGGCAAGAGCGCAGGAGATGGCGGATAGGTTAAATGCATCCGGAAATCTTCCGTGTAAGCTTGTATACAAGGCAACGATTAAGACGAATAAAGAAGCAACCGATGTGGTTCGCGAGGCAAATTATGATGAGCGCTGCGCAGGTGTGATTACCTGGTGCCATACATTCAGCCCGAGCAAAATGTGGATCAACGGGTTTGTAAATCTTCAGAAACCGTACTGCCATTTTGCAACACAGTATAACCGTTCCATTCCGAATGAAGAAATTGATATGGATTTCATGAATTTAAACCAGGCGGCGCACGGAGACCGTGAGCATGGATTTTTGGCAGCAAGACTCCGCATGCCGAGAAAAGTAATTGCGGGATACTGGCAGGACGAGGATGTACAGAAAAGAATCGGAAGCTGGATGCGTTCCGCAGTCGGTGTGATGTTTTCCCGTTCTTTAAAGGTGATGCGTTTCGGCGACAACATGCGTGAGGTTGCCGTAACGGAAGGCGATAAAGTAGAAACCCAGATTAAACTCGGCTGGCAGGTTAATACCTGGCCGGTTGGTACGCTGGTAGAGTATATGGATGCCGTGACCGATGCGGAAATCGATGAACTCATGGCAGTCTATCAGGCAGAATATGAGATGGCAACCGATGATATTGAAACGGTTCGTTATCAGGCAAGGGAAGAAATTGCCATGAAGAAAATGCTGGATAAAGAAGGCTGCAAGGCATTCTCGAATACTTTCCAGGATCTTTACGGAATGAAGCAGCTCCCCGGACTTGCAAGCCAGCACTTAATGGCACAGGGATACGGCTACGGAGGTGAAGGTGACTGGAAGGTTGCTGCAATGACATCCATCCTGAAGGCGATGAGCGAAGGTCAGACCGGCGGTACGGCATTCATGGAAGACTATACTTATAACTTAGATCCCGATGCAACTTACAGTCTCGGTGCGCATATGCTTGAAGTTTGTCCCAGTGTGGCAGCAGACAAGCCCCGTATCGAAGTTCATCCCCTTGGAATCGGTGACAGGGAAGCTCCGGCAAGACTCGTATTCGAAGGACATGCAGGTCCCGCAATCGTTGTAAGCTTAATTGATATCGGCGGCAGAATGCGTCTGATTGTACAGGATATTGAGGCGGTAAAACCGATTCTTCCGATGCCGAATCTTCCCGTAGCGCGTGTTATGTGGAAAGCATTACCGGATTTGGTTACCGGTGTGGAGTGCTGGATTGCAGCAGGCGGCGCACATCATACGGTATTAAGCTATGATGTAACGGCGGAGCAGATGAAGGACTGGGCAAGAATGATGGATATTGAATTTATTCACATTTCGAAGGACAGCACACCTGATAAAATCGAGGAGCAGTTATTCTTAAATGACCTTGCATGGAAACTGAAATGAGTCATTTTTCGTTCTTGAAAAGAATTACGCCGGTTATTACAGCAATGGTAATAATCGGCTCATTGCTTACAGCATGTGTATCAACCCCTGAAAATACGATTGCTGCCGATTCCGTAATCAGTCTAAACGGTTCCGGCTTTAATAATCAGACTGCATACAATTTCGTGAAGGAAATGAAAACAGGCAGCACTTTCGGGACGGAAGATAAACTGATTTCCTTTCCTTATGAAGGCTACTGGGGAATCGAAGCAGAAGCGACGGAAAATACCGTGTCCATCCGTGCATACTCGAACCTTGAGTATGAACCCGAAATTGTAAATGTAACATTAAGCGGGAAAGACGGAGAAACCGTTCTTACGGACAGTATTAATTATGATGAGTATTACACATTAAGTCTGGATTCCGGTGCATATAGGGTGAATACGGTATTTGCAGTAAACGACCTCGAAATTAGAAATGAACTGAATATCTTTGTTGACAATAAAGAAGCGTGGCTCTGCGAAACAACATGGATGGATGAAAAGAGTTTTACGAAAAGACGAAATGAATTTCTTTCTCTTATGTCAGAGACCGAAGTTACACCGGGAAATTCGCTTGACTGGAAAGCAGTCACTCATAACGGCAGAAACTATGACAATGAGGAATGGGCGGCACTTTCCGAAACTGTTATTACGGATAAATCAAAGTCAGAAGGATATAAGGTGATGCAACTGCATGACTGGCTTTGTGATAATACCGCATTTGACGATTACGCATTAGACACATTCGGCACAAACCGGGAGGATTACTATAGTGATTCTTCCGGAAAATACGATTTATATGATACCCGTGTCGGAGTGTGTACGGATGTTGCCGAGGCATTTATGATTATGTGCAGGTATAACGGCATTCCTTGTGTAATCTGTGAAAATGACGGGCACAGATGGAATGCGGTATACATCAATGATTTTTGGTACGAAACAGACCTGACGAATGATATGTACAGAAGAGCCGTAAGCGAAGATATGAGTGAAATTATTCTAAACGGTTCGAGAGGATATACCCCAATTGATTTAAGCAGTAATATTCTTGCGGTGAATCCGGTCTGTATCGGAATTGAAGGGAAGTAGTATCGAAAAAACAATAGAATCAGAGAAACTGAAACAGTAAAGAGGGCTGATGCAGAATAGCATCAGCCCTCATTCATTCTTTAAAAATTAAGTGTTGTAAATCAGCCTCCGTTTGAAACGACATTTAAGAAGATGATTAATGCAATTAAAGAAATTACACAGCCGATGATACCGAAAAGCTGACCGAGTTTTGCCATTTTATTTTCAGGATCATGCTTTTTTGCAAGTCCGCCGACAATGATTGCAGCAATGGCAAACGGACATCCGGTTCCGACGCAGAATGATGTTACGGCTCCAAATATTCCTAAAATGAAGGATATTATGGCCATTTTGCTTTTCTTTTCGTTCATAATTGATTCCCCCTTTGATAATAAAAATAACTGATAAAAAAGCATAAAAAAACGCAAATCCATTGTTTGCGGGTTTTGGACCACTTTTTTTCCGCACGAAAAATCCCGCATTTTCGGATTCATACGCCAAGAATATAGCATGATTTTATAGTCAGAGTCAAGAATATAAAGGGGAGTTGGAGTGTCCTATGGAGTATTCGTTTTTCTCCCTAAACAAGAAGGGTTTCTCCCAAAATGGATATGTTTTTGGGAAAAAAGGAAATACAAATAGATAATGAGAAAACACCCGTTGGGTGCTTATTTTATTGTATTTATTTGTTGACAAACAATTCATAAGTGTATATATTGAATATATACAATATTGTTAAAAGAGATTATGCGCAAATCTCTTTCCGGTGTGGCTTGGCGCAAAGCTCCGCAGAAAAGGAAAACCATATGGATATTATTTTAAATAACAGCTCGGGTGTTTCGATTTACGAGCAAATCGAGGAACAGATTAAGAGCCA
>CADANR010000078.1 GCA_902789265.1 uncultured Lachnospiraceae bacterium
TCTTTATATTTCTTAAAGAACAGCATGTAGATCATTCCTCCGAGAAGAAGGATGGATACAATCAGTCCGAAGATATTTAAGTTACCGGTAAACGCTCCGCCTATCTGGTTGATCATAAGTGCAATTACATAAGCAAATCCGCACTGATAAAGGATTGCAAACCATGTCCATTTTGCATTGTTCATCTCTCTCTTAATTGCACCGATTGCTGCAAAGCAGGGAGCACAGAGAAGGTTGAATACCAGGAAGGAAAATCCGGAAACTGCGGTAAACTTGCTTGCAAGCACCTGATACTTCGTCATTCCTTCTACACCGCCGTAAAGCACACCCATGGTACCGACGATATTTTCTTTTGCAACAAGTCCTGTAATGGATGCAACGGTTGCCTGCCAGTTACCCCATCCGAGCGGAATGAAGATCCAGGAAACAAGGCTTCCTACCTTTGCAAGAATGGAAAGATTTACCTCTTCCTCTTCCAGCATTCTGAATGCGCCGTCCGCCACACCGAAGTTGGATAAGAACCAGATTACGATTGTGGAAAGAAGGATAATTGTTCCTGCCTTCTTAATGAAGGACCAGCCTCTCTCCCACATGGATCTTAATACATTCTTTAAGGTCGGCATATGGTATGCAGGAAGCTCCATAACGAAAGGAGCCGGATCTCCTGCAAACATTTTTGTTTTCTTAAGAATGATACCGGAAATAATAATTGCAGCCATTCCGATAAAATATGCACCTACGGATACAAGCGGTGATTTATGGAACAATGCACCGGAAACCATCGCGATAAACGGCAATTTCGCACCGCAGGGAATAAAGGTTGTCGTCATAATTGTCATGCGACGGTCTCTTTCATTTTCGATTGTACGGGACGCCATGACAGCCGGCACGCCGCATCCGGAGCCGATCAGCATCGGAATAAAGGACTTGCCGGAAAGACCGAATTTACGGAAAATACGGTCAAGTACGAATGCTATTCTCGCCATATATCCGCACGCCTCAAGGAATGCAAGCAAGAAGAACAATACAAGCATCTGGGGAACGAATCCGAGAACCGCACCTACACCGCCGATGATACCGTCAAGTACCAGGCTCTTTAACCAGTCTGCACAGTTAATCGCATCAAGAATTGATTCTGCGACAGCCGGAACACTCGGTACCCAGACTCCGTATGCAGCAGGATCCGGTTCCTCACCTTCATAAGCCTCATAAACCTTTACGGAATCAACCAGTTCGTTATAGGAATAAGTTACATCCTCTGTATCAAGCGTTTCCTCATCCTCTAATGTGTAATCAGCAGTTGTTCCCGGAGCAACTTCTTCAAGTCCGGCTTTCACTGCATCTACATCGGGTTCTTCGGGAAGTCCGATGAATGCATCAATTACGTTTGCTGCCTCGCCATACTCTTCTGATGCTTCGCCGTAAGCTCCGGAACCGATTCCGAACAGGTGCCATCCGTCTCCGAACAGCCCATCATTCGCCCAGTCGGTAAGCTTTGTACCCGGTGCAAACGGTGCCATTGAAAGAATATATACAAGTGAAATAATCACTGCAAAAATCGGCAAGCCGAGCCATCTGTTTGTAACGATTTTATCAATCTTGTCGGAAGTTGTGAGCTGACCTGCTTTTTTCTTTTTGTAGCAGGCTTTGATCACCGATGCGATATAAATATATCTCTCATTGGTAATGATACTTTCGGAATCATCATCAAGCTCTTCTTCTGCAGCTTTAATATCTTTTTCAATATGATTTCTTACTTCATCGGAAAGATTTAATTTCTCTAAAACCTTCTCATCTCTTTCAAACAGTTTAATTGCATACCATCTTTGCTGCTCCTCCGGAAGATCATGAACGGTAACTTCCTCGATATGTGCAAGTGCATGCTCTACGCATCCCTGGAAGGTATGCATCGGAATTGTTTTGCTTCCCTTTGAAGCTTTAATTGCTTCCTCGGCAGCCTCCATAACGCCTTCATTTTTTAGTGCGGAAATCTCTACGATTTTACAGCCTAGCTGTCTGGAAAGTTCTTCCGTGTTGATTTCATCTCCGTTTTTACGAACCACATCCATCATATTGATGGCAATAACAACCGGAATGCCAAGTTCGGTAAGCTGCGTGGTTAAGTAAAGGTTTCTTTCAAGATTGGTTCCGTCGATGATGTTTAAAATCGCATCCGGCCTTGTACCAATCAGATAGTCTCTTGCTACCACTTCCTCCAAGGTGTACGGAGAAAGGGAATAGATACCCGGAAGGTCCGTGATAATAACATCATCATTTTTCTTTAACTTTCCTTCCTTCTTTTCTACCGTAACACCGGGCCAGTTTCCGACAAACTGATTGGAACCGGTAAGTGCATTGAACAGTGTTGTTTTACCGCTGTTCGGGTTTCCTGCAAGTGCAATTCTGATACTCATGTATTTTCTCCTCCTTCGCGAATTCCACATTCCTCTTTTATGAAATTCGGTTTGATATAACTAACTATTTCCTGAAAAGAAAGAGTCCTATTCGACTCTGCCATTTCCGATTGTATGAAACCTATTCTACTTCCACCATCTCGGCATCCGCTTTACGAAGGCTTAATTCGTAACCGCGTACCGTTAATTCCACGGGATCTCCTAACGGCGCAACTTTTCTTACACTTACCTCAACACCTTTTGTAAGTCCCATGTCCATAATTCTGCGCTTTGTAGCTCCCTCGCCGTGAAGTTTTACCACTGTCGCGGTTTCACCTACCTTTACATCTCTTAATGTCCTCAATTTGATTTCCTCCTGTTCTGTCTTCTTTTGCCATTCAGACTGTAAACTCCACATATACATTTAGTTTATTAACATATTCGATAAGGCAGCATATTTAAGCTTATACCATTATCTTTCTGGCAAGTTCCTCACTGACTGCAACACGGCTTTCCTTAATCTTTACGATTACATTCCCGCCGAGTGTGTTTACAATACTTACCTGCCCTCCGACATTAAATCCCAGATCTTCCAAATGTTTTTTAATTTCAGGGCTTCCGCCGATTTTTTTTATAATCTGCTCTTCCCCGGGTTCAGCTAAAACGAGCGGCATCATATTTTTCCTCCTGCTTCTTCAATTAGTTAGTTTAGGCTAACTAATTGTCATAAAGAATGGCTGGATTCTTCCAACCAATACAAAATAACAGTTAGTTTTTTCTAACCAATACACAGTATAATTAGTCAAGGCTAACTTGTCAAGTATAAATTTAATATGATTCAAAGGCTATTCTGTCATGTAAATAAAAAACTCACTCTCATCGAAACAATTCAATGAGAATGAGTTTACAAAGTGTTCTATATCAAAACATGTGTATAAAATCTTACTGGAATTCCTTCCGCAATGGTTCCACCTTCTCCGTCATCTCACCGCCGTCACAGAATTCCACGGAAAATTTTCCCCACACTTCTTCATAGGAAACTCTTAAATCCAGCGGACAGTCGGCAAGATAAAGCTTTGTACTGAAACGCTCTCCCAGATAATCCTTCAAATCATCATGGTAAGACATGTAGATATCATACGACAATTTTTTATCTGCCTTGTTTATCTTGGCAACCGGATTATTATAAATTGAAATATTCCCGTAATTCAGGGTATCCGTATACAGAATCACACTTGAAATATAATTATTTTCAAGGAATGCATTCCGAAGTTTGGAACACTTTGAAAGATCAATCTCACCGCTTAATTTGTTATTCGCAAGATCCATATACGTCATCTTCTCAAAGCGCCCGGTCAGACTGTCAATCTGATTGTTTCTCGCAGAAAGATAGGAAAGCTTCTCCGTCCCCTCCAGGTAAAGCGTGTCAATCATGTTGTCGTCAAGGCTTAAATTTTTTAACTCCGGCATGGGAAAAATCTCTGCCACATTTTTTACCTTGTTCTGCGATAAATTCAGTTTCTGCAGACTTTCCTTGCTGCCCTGAAGAACCGATACATTCTCGATATTGTTTCCCGCAAGAGACAAGATTTGTCAGAAGGTTATCATCAAGATAACAATATCCGAGATTTTCAAGGTTGGTTTTATCGATGTTGATAAGCTGATTTCTTCTTAAAGTGACTTTATTCAGTTTCGGATTGTTCGCAAAAGAAATGGTCGTATTAATGTTACTTTATTCAGTTTCGGATTATTTGCAAAAGAAATGGTCGTAAGCTGATTATCAGACAAATCAAGCTCTGTAAGAGCCGACGCGTTGGATAAAAGAACAAATGCATCTTCATCGGTGAATCCGCAGTTGGTAATAATTATTTTGGAAATCTTATCATTCATGATATCATTCCAGGTCTCCTTATCCTTTATGGATAATTCGCAGTTTTCCAGAATAATAGCCCTTATTTCCTTGCCAGTTTTCCAGAATAATAGCCCTTATTTCCTTGCCTTTTGCAGCTTTCTTTAAGTCTCTGTCTTTTATTTTTACATTTTCAAATGCTATGGCTCTTTTATCGGCTTTTGTCGATTGTTTCGGTGCTGAGTTCAATCTGAAAATCGTAATTCCCAAAGAGATTCCGATGATGAAAATAAGCGCAATAACGCCGATAATTACAGGGAGCATGCTCTTGAATGGATTTTTCTTCGCCGGTACCGACTGATTGATTGTGGATGCCGTGAATTCTTCTGTGGTTTCGGTATTCTTTGCGGAAACCGGCCCGGAAATATTCACTGCAGACCGGGAAGAAGCCGGTGCTTGTGTATTAGGAACTGCTTGTGCATTAGGAACTGCTTGTGTATTAGGAACTGCTTGTGTATTAGGAACTGCTTGTGTATTAGGAACTGCTTGTGCATTAGGAATTGTTTGTGCATTAGGAATTATTTGTGTATTTACTTCCGGTTGCTCATTTGCATTTGGGTTTTCACTTGCAATTATCTGCGTATTTACACCAGACTCTGCGCTGCTTTCTTCCCTGCATCCGGATTCTTTCACCACCTCGGAAGTATAGAATTTGTCCCAAAACTGCTCCTGCGTGGTTTTATAATACTCCACACACTGTACGGAAGAAATCTGCATTTCAAGGCCTAATGACAACTCGGTTTCTTCCAGAAAAACCGCAAGAAACTGCTTCCTTTTCCGTACCGCAAAATCCACTTCGCGCTTGCAGTTAAAGGAATCAATATATGTTTCGGAAAGAAATGCAATGAACAAAGCACAGTCATTTAAATGCTGCGCTATTACTTCCGGCCATTCCGTGCCGAGACTGATTCCGTCATCGTACCATACGCGGAAGCCATCGGACTGAAGCCTTTTTATAATAGGCATCACGGTATCTGCATCCTTATGGCTGTAGCTGATAAATATGTAGTTTTCCTTTCCATCATATGGCTTGGGGGTACTGCTGTTTTCCATATACCTTTGTATTCTGCCTTTTACCTGCTCTTTTATGTTCTGTCTTTTATGTTCTGTCTTTTATGTTCTGTCTTTTATGTTCTGTCTTTTATGTTCTGTCTTTTATGTTCTTGGTTTATTTACTTTCCGTTCTTCTCTGCCTCTTACTCTTCCCCGTTCTTATCCTTATCCTTATCAAGCCGCTCACCCTTGTTGTTTCTGCGAAGTCTTAATGCATTCTTGAAGCTCTCGGACATGAATCTCTTACCTTCATCGGTTGAAAGATCCTTCACGCTCATTTCTCCCTTCGCAATCCGGATCATAATGCCGATATACGCTTCACCGAGTGCGGCAGTCAGCGCTGCCGCAACACTTCCTGAAATCACTCCGCCGGCAACGGAACCTGCGCCCGGAATCAGCTTAAGTAATCCTGAAACAGCTGTTTTACCGGCAATTGTAGCTCCTGCAGTACCTAAAGTTGCAGTTGTAATTGCTGCGATTGCGGATTTTTCAAGAGAAAGATCAAAAATCGCCGTAATGGACGCAAGCATTGCAATCTGCTCGGGAACCAGTGCAAAAGAATCCGCAAACGGAATCGGAATTGCCCCGGTTGCTCCTGCTGCGGCAGCCGCTGCAGCAACAACTGCATGTGCTTTTCCGGATTTTAAGCGAATGCTTGCTTTCTGTACGGAAATAAAGGTTTTCTTCATCGCGTCCGGAATGATTTCATACATCAGTTCCGAAAGCCTGTCTAAGCCGAACGCCTTAATTACGGTATCCTCATCAAGCTCATAATCCTCTGCAAGAACGGGCACAATCTGTGTTACATTAAGATTTTCCGCTTCAATGCTGCTTTTCAGTTCCTTCGCATCTTTCTTGGAAATACTCTGCGTGATAACAATAATAACGGGGATGTTGGTATCCCTGTTTTCATCCAAAAACATACGGATAAATTTCTTCTCTTCCTCTTCAAAACGATGGGAAGTCGCGCTGACGCAATAAAGAATGCAGTGAATCGCCTTCTCCATTTTGCCGGAATTAATTCCTTTTCGAATCTCGGCATTTACACCCTTTAAAAGCTGCTCGATGGCATTATCGCCGCCGAGTTCAAGTCCCGGAGTATCATAAATTGTAAGTGGGTAATTTTCCTTGGAATACTGTCTGATTTCCTGCGTAACCGGTCTTCCGATACCTGTTTCCGCAAGGCGTTTATTGAAAAGATTGTTAATCAGTGTGCTTTTTCCGACCCCGGTTTTTCCGAGGAGCATAACATTCATAGTTTTCATTTCCTGGCGCTCCTTGTCTAATGCTTCCAAAATTCGTTCCGCAATATCCGCAGGATTAAAATACTCCATTTGCATATCCCCCTTTTTTCTCGGTTTCCGATACTAGTAACAGTATATAACATGAGCGGATGTGTTTACAAGTACGAGAAAAGTCGCCAGAGGGACTAAAGATATCAGCGAAGCTGACATCTTGCCCTCATGGTGACAATATAAAATGTCACCACGGGGACAGTCCCTGTGGTGACATTGTCTATTCGTTTCTTATATTCTTTAATTAATGGGAGCTGCAGTTGGAATTATTTACTACTGTTGTTCCGTCTACGGTAATCTTGATGCTTACTCTTCTGCAGGTTCCGCCATAGCTGATGTTGATGTTCTTTACGGTCTTATCTGTGTTGTACCAGAAGGTATCTTTGTAAGGCCAGTTGGTTCCCCAGCGGATATCTAAACTGTAAGCAAATCCGATGTAATTTCCGGGAAGTGTAACAGTCTTGTTGTTTCCTACACAAAGGCCGGAACGGTTATCTACTGTTTCCCAAGTTACGATATATTCACCGTTATCTCTTACACCAACAATCTTTGCAGCGTAAAGAATGGATGACTTTGCAACATATGCTCCGTGATGCTCCATCGTAATGTTAACTTTTTCCTTTTTCATCTGCTCAAGTCTTTCAACCTGGCTCTTATAGTAAGCCTGTGCTTCCTCGTTTTCTACCTGATTATCATCTCCAGGTCCGAATTTATTCTCCTCTGCAAATACGGTTAACGGTGCTGCTACTACCAATGCGATTGTTGTAACTGTTGCGATTAATTTTGCTAATGTCTTTTTCATGACTTTCTCTCCTTTAAATTTCTTGTGTTCTTGTTTTTGATGAACTCATATTATCACACAAATTGTCACAGAATTGTCACACTCAAAAAAAATGTCACCACGGGGACTGTCCCTGTGGTGACATTTCACGCTCTTAAAAACATCAGAATTTGCAAATTTACATGCAATAAAAAAGCCGCCGCACGGCAAGTTGTCAGTGTTTGCTGACATTTTTGCCCGTAATACGGCGACATTTGCTTCTTTTATTATATATTCTGCATATTATATATTCTGTTTATTATATATACTGCTTATTATATATACGTATATATACTGCTTATATATACTGCTATTCTACTAAAAAGATTTTCGGCTGCATATCCAATGCGCGGGGTAAAACTTCCTCGAATGCATTCCAGCCCTGATTCCAGTTATGCTCCCCGGAGACCTGATTTTGGAAAATGTTTCTTTCTTCTATATAACCATACTGCCTTCCGGTTTCAATGATGAGTTCCATTTGTTCCGCACCGCCATAGATTCCTCTGTAATTTTCCTCACATCCGGTATCTCCGCAGGTATTGAAAATTCTGATACGATCCGCATCTTTTTGAATAGCCCGGAAAGCATTTTCACCCGAAATTATGGTTCTGCATCCAATCGGACTCATGGGAATATAGGTATCCGCAAGCGAATTCAGAGATGAATTGGTAAGAATATTGTTCCAAATCCAGTATGCTCCGTTGGAAAAGCCGGAAATAATCCTTCCAGAACTTACCTTCTTGGTACTGTATCTGGAATCCACAATGGAAATGATTTCTCTTATACCGGTTTCGCTGTATACACATTCCGGAATTACAACAGCAATAATCGGCGGAAATGCCTCATCTGCGATAAGTTCACTTAATATAGCCTGGTACGGCAGATCAAGTGCTTCGTTATCCGTGGAATATAATCCTTCCAATATATAAAGTGTTGTATATTCCTGATAATTCGAATAACCTTCCGGTGTGTAAACGTAAATATTTTTCTCTTCTTCCGGTGAAACGGATTCTTCTATTTGAATTGTATCGATATTTCCATTATACGCATGCACGTGTATGTCTTTTGATAAAAATACACACAAACAAATGAGTAAACATGTAAATGGAATAAGTAATTTCTTTATATAATAAATCATTTTTGATTACCTTTATTTAGCCCACTAAATAATTATGATATCACAAATCTGTTAAAGAAGGCAACATAATATAGTTTTTTAATAAATTTACGCTGAAATGTCACCACAGGGACTGTCCCTCTGGTGACATTTTTAAGTAAAGCAGCAAATTCGGCTGTGACATTTTTGTGATAATCCCTGTGATAGTATTTCATCAGGATAAAGCAAAAGACAGTACACAATGCAAGGAGGCAATCAATATGAAGGAAACTACTTACACAAATCTGGTAACGCTATTATCTGCAACACTATTAATCCCTCTTCTTGTAGGCGGTAATGCAATGGTTGCCAGAGCATGCGAAGAGGATCTGGAAGAAAAACAGTATGCAAATTATGAGCATAATGATACAAACTGGGATACCACAATTTCTCAAGATGAAACGATTATCACAGATGATTTCTTTAAAAATAATAAAGGAAATGAAGACACAGATAACAACGAATTTACTCAAAATACACCGAAAAAAGAAGGCGGAGCAATTGATTTTCAAAGAAATATCTGCAATTCATACGGACCGGATCCGAACTTTCACACAAATCTTCAGACAGTTTAATTAAAAAATGTCACCACAGGGACTGTCCCCGTGGTGACATTTTTATTTTGCAAGATATTCCTGCAAAGCTTCTAATTGTTCTTCTGCATCATGATAGCCTAACCAGTATAGTTCTCCGAGTTTTTCAATATCCTTCTCAAATCGCGTTACCGTAACCGGTTTAGACGGCGCAATCACAAATATTTCTCCTAAATTATGAAGCCGTTTCAACTCTTCTGTCATAACATTAAATTTCGCATTGACCGTATCCATGGCATGTATAAAATTCGGGTATTTGCCGTAAAAGAGCCGGCTTTTCTTAATCGGTGCTTCATCTCTTACAAACTCCCACTCTCTCGTCTTTACTACTATAATCTTCTTATAGCCTTCATCAACTGCCCACCCAAACGGAATTTTGGTTGAACAGCCGCCGTCAAGATAGGGAACGCCGTGCATGACGACAGGTCTTGAAACAAACGGAACCGTAGCGGATGCACGCACTGCACCGGAGAGATTGCATTTTCCTTTTTCAAAATACTCAGTCTCGCCGGTTAACATGTTTGTCGCACCGACCGCAAGACGCCTCGACGGGTCGTTTAAACGCTTCTTATCAAGCGGGGAACCTCCCAAAATATCACGATATAAATATGTAAATCCGGTCACACCATGATCCTTCAGCATTGCACCGGTTCCGATATAATTCGGATCATGCCGGTAGGATAAATCAATTCTGGCGCTCCATCCGATCTGTCCGGAAATATAGCCTACTCCGGCTAATCCCCCTGCGGATATTCCTACCGCTGCACTCATGTTAATGTCATGAAGCATCAGGTAATCCGTGACTCCGAGTGAATAAATTGCTTTCCAGCCGCCGCCTTCAAGTACGATGCATCCTTCGGTGATTTTGTCACTTGCATTACCTGTAGGCAGTAAATCTAACCCGCTGTATTTCTGGATTTCATGTTTTTTTATTAGTTTCATTTCAGTATTACCTCTATTTATTTGTTTTCTTTTATTTTATTTGTATTCTTCTTTTATCTCGGAAGCCAAATCGTTTGTTCCGCTTACATGCCGAACGCGTTGCGACTATTTTTAATTCACAATATTTATGATATTCCCGTCTGCATCCGTGTAAAAATCATGCGGCTTTACCGGTGCCCCGCAATGCGGACATTTTGTATGATAGCCGACGACATAAATGCCGCTGCAGTATTCACACGCCTCCTGATCCACGAATTTCGAATCAACCACTTCTGCCTTTCTGTAGTTATGCTCACGAATCGGGTGGAAATCCATGCATAAAAGCATAAGTCCAAGGAAAAAAGCGTCAAAAATCAGCAAAACCATGCTACCGGGCTGCGACAGATATTTATCCATAACATGCGGGGTCAACTCATCAAATGCCATTGCGATGGCTTCATCCACGCTGTATTTGTCTGTAAGAAAATACTTGTGCAGATTCTCCGTGAATCTCCTGGTTTGCTTGGAATCCAGAATCGGATCGGTATCATCACCCTGCATGCCTTCCCAATGCCAGTCATCAAAGCCGTCTTCCCTGACTGTAATGGTATAAACAATCAGCCAGTGTTTTTCATCATCGAAACGGCTGAGGTAATCTTTATAGGCAAAGGTCTCTAAATCCTTGTATTTATCCTGCCAGACATCGTTTGAATAAGTGACAACTGCAGGTGTAATTCCGGTTTTCTTTTGGAATTTTTCGAGCGATTCCATTAGCCGGTCCTGATCCTGTATTAAGCCCACCTGATCATCGATGATTATCTGCGAATCGTACGTAAGCGGAATCGGCTTTGGAAAGTGTCCAAACATGAGCAGTATGACGCCCGACATCACAATTATAGGAATAACGATAAATATCAGGATGCAAATTCTCGTAACCCATGCGGTTTTTCCGCTTTTACGGATATCATAATTCGCATAAACAAAAACCGGTTTCTTATGTCGGTAATACATGTATCTGGTAGCCCCGTCAAATGCCGAGCTGCTGGAACGGTTAGCCGGTCTTCCGCTGCTCCCGCCACTGTGACTACGACTGCTGCTTCTATGATGGGAGCCGCCGTGCGATCCCCCGCTATGTGATCCGCCGCCTGATGAATGTGGCATAATCAATTCCCCCATTTATAGTTTAACAATGTCACCACAGGGACTGTCCCTCTGGTGACATTTGCCCTCTGGTGACATTTACAGATATTTCGTACGCTCCCCACCGATGTATTTAAGCCTGGATTTTCCTGCAAATACAAACGCTTTTCCTATAATACGGTTTTCAATTTTCATAGGAACTACCGTCGGTCTTAAATGCATACCGACCATGACACCGCCGATATCTATTCCGACAATGGCCCTCATTCCTACATCTTCTACTACCACCGGAGATTTTAACGAAATATAATGAATTGTCGCAAATGCTCCGCCGGCCTTCTTCTGCGGAACGGCATTCACAATTGTAAACCCGTATTTATCGGCAACCTCTCTTTCCATCACCAGTGCACGGTTCAAATGCTCGCAACACTGCACGGCAATTTCAAAATCACCGCTGAACGTTTCACTTGCAGCCCTGTATAAATCACCTGCTATTTCTTCGTTGGAATTCGTACCCGGCATATCGCCTAAAACCGTACTTGTAGAGCAGCCGATAACCAGAAGGGTTCCAAGGCTTGTGTCAATTTTACTTCTTATCTCCTCAAATGTTGTTTTTGCCTGATTATATATTTCGCTCATGATTTATGTTCCTTATTTTTTTGAAAAATGTCACCAGAGGGACTGTCCCTCTGGTGACATTTTAAAAATCATTTTAGTAATTTCCGATACCGTCGAAATCAATCATTTTAAAATCGTTATCTTCAGCGATTTTCCAGAATTCATCTTCCGTTACATCCATTTCATCTGCTTCTTCCGGTTCTGTAACTCCGGTTTTATTGTGATAATAACCGATTTCGGATCCACCGTCTTTGTCATAAGTAAAAAAGCAGTCACTGCAAATTAACTCGTCGCCGTCCGTGGTGATATTATAATATGCAAATGTTGTATACATTGCTCCGCCGGAACCTACGTTAAAGAATGCTCCGTCTCCCAAATACCGGTATGAATTGCGTGACCAACCGTCAAGTACACAGTAGATTTCGCCGTCTTTCATTGTAAAAACATTAAACAGATAACTCTGCTTTTCATCCGGATCATCCGAGTCCCATACCTGCTCATCATCTCCGATTAACAATTCCGGAATACCATCTCCGCTGATATCTTCGATGCAGTAACCGATACTGTTAAGAAGCTCTTCTTTCTCACCGTAATTGATTTTTTCCATAAGACCGTTGGAGATATATTTATAGTTTTTTTCATCATCATAACCGTCGTTGATTGCGCCTTTTATTTCATCAATCACCGGTGCATAGAATGCATAATAATTATCATCGTCACTTCCGATGCCGATTAACATTTCTGCAATTGCGGTAATATCGAATCCGTCAAGGTCTTTCGCAGATGTGGAAAGGGAATGGGTAATTCCTTCCTGATCGGCATACCAGATGATATGGTCCACTGTTTCATCATCTGTTACTGCACGGTAATCCGTTGCTTTGTAATCCCCAACACCAGTATCAACAGATGCGGTCCAATCATAGTAAAGACCGGAAATATCCTCGAGTGCATCTGTTTTCTTCAAACGATAGGTGTATCCTAAATCGTTATATACGAAATCAATTTCATAAAGTTTTTCTTCCGAAAGCACACGATATCCGGTCTGGGTAGCATCCTTCGGAATGCTGATATCAATTCCGAGATCAGCTTCGATCACATCAAGAGTTGTATCAGACCAAGGATTCGCAATACCGATGTTTTCTTCGGATGTTACCTCGGAATTTGCAGGTAAGTTTTCAACCGATGTTGACACCTGTGTACAACCGGTAAGCAGTAATACTGCTGATAAGGTTGCCGTTAAGGCAATGATAT
>CADANR010000079.1:0-8602 GCA_902789265.1 uncultured Lachnospiraceae bacterium
AATGGATACGAGTAAAAAACCGGATCCGACACGCGTCGAATCCGGCTGAATTATTTTCCTTTTGCATTAAAAGATACTGTTACGAAATCCCTATTCAAGTTCTATAATATCGTCATACAAGCAGAAAAACTGCCCTTCCACTTCCTCGTCCTGATGAAAATGTCCGAAATACCAGGCTGTAAAGTCCGTGTAATCCGCTACCCTTTGCAGATATTGCCTTAGTTCAATTTCATCATCCGACATTTCACCGAATCCGATTGCAGCCGCAACTTCCCTGGGTGCTGTATGAGAAATAATATAATCGACCTGAAAATCAATTTTTTCAAGATTTCTCCAGCCTTCTTCATATTCTTCCCGGGAAGGAATTTCCTCCGGAAACCAGTCAATCCCTTCTTGTCTGATATATTTGTCTATACTATATGCGCCTCCGAACGTAAAAAACGTAGTGCCGTTAATATCATAAACCTGTCCGCGCATCAAATGTATGATTGTATTTTCAATTCTGTGAACTTTCCCACCGTTCCATTCCTCTATCGGATAATCGTTTAAGTTTTGATGATGCTCATGATTTCCGTCAACAAAAAGTACGGTAACCGGAAGATTTCGAAGTGCTTCCCGTGTTGCCCTCTCGCCGCTTGCCGAAAAACCGCAAACGCCTACATCACCGCAAATAATCAGATAATCTTCTTCCGAGTATTCTCCATCATGTTCGTCAAAAAAACGAATCGCTTTATCCAGATCCAAAGTTCCGTGGGTATCACCGGTAATAAAAAATGACATTGTTCTTCTCCTCTTGCTAGTTATTAATCCACCATCCACATTAAATCATAGGCTTTTTTATATAACCCTTTTTGCAACAGATCCTCTCTTCTTCGTATCGCCTTTGCAGCCTGACGTTTTAACCACCTCTTTTCCGTCCACGCTCGCCGTATACGACCTTCATCGATATAATATCCTCTCCACCAATACGGATACTCTCTGTTCCTGGCATGGCGAATGCGATTTGTCTTTTTTTGCCGACTTTTATATCGTCGCATTTCGTGATGCAGTTTTTCCTTGGAATGATGCGTGTTCATGATAATTTTATTATACGAACAGGACAGAAGGATGGCATACAACTTATAGTTGAATTAAAAACCTCTGCTTTCACAGAGGTTTTGATCTGATACTGTTCATGATGTCATAATCCAGGACAGGTATGGTTCGTTACTGTACAAACGGATTCTTTTCTCCCTTCCGAAGACAATAATTTTGCATTCAAAGATTAATGTCTTATCCGTTACATACACTCCGTCCGACATTAATTTGGTTCCATGATGGGACAAGTCCCTGTATTCTTTTATCGTATATGCCTGATACTGTCCGTCCTCATCCTTTAGGCGTAGCCTGATTGGTGTTACTTCCCCGTTCGTTCCGTGCAGACAAATCAGATCAATTTCTTTCTTCGTCATAATACTGCCCTCGATTTGTATGCAAAATAATAGAACATTTGTTCTGTTTTGTAAAGGGGTAAGTTATCCAAAGAAGAAAGAAATTGTTTGTTAATTTTGACAGAACCTATCTTTCAATCATTTTTTCAGTCAAAGGGTTTGTTCCTTTTGCCGCTTTTATTTTAATGAGCAGGAAGAGAACACCAATCGATACGATAAGGACAACCGTAGTAAGCAGACTTCCTTCATTTCCGTATACCGGATCAAATACGAAGGATTTAACTGCATTTTCTCCCCGGAATAATCCAAAGGCTGAAGTCTGACCGCTGTTCGGAAGACCGAAAAGAAACTGTTGCGTATAATTCCAGCCGGTATGAAAACCACAACAAATCCAGAAATTACCGGACCATTTGACCATGAGATAGAATGCGATGCCAATCAGCAATACATTCAGGCAGAATATAGAGCTGAACCCATAATGGGCAAGGTTTCCTATATGATGAAGAATAAAAAGCACACCTCCTATCGGAGCAATTACATACCATTTATAATTTTCTTCCAGATAGGATGAAACGTATCCTCTGAGCAGAACTTCTTCCATGGAACACTGGATAAAGGAAAATGGGAGGATGGCGATAAGCATCCACGTGAATCCCTGAAAGACCGGCTGAACCGAACCTGTAGCGTATACAATAGCGGAAATCGCTCCATTGACAATGATTCCGGCAAACAGACCGTAAAACGTCTTCGCGATTCTTTTTCCTGCAGTTTCCATTGCAAATACTTTCAGGCGCTCTTTTTTGGTAATTCGCATATAAAGCAGGCACATCAGAATCTGAATAAAAAAGGCAAAGTGCGTGGCTGCAGTATTCACAAATTCCTTCCCCGGATTCTGCATTCCGTCACTCAAAACAGTGACCGGAGTTACAACAACACTCATGAGTATCATTCCGACATAAAATATCGCCAGTTCGACAACAGCAACTATTATGGCCAAATCATAGAATTTCTTCTTTTTCTTCATGCTCTTTCCCCCTATATATTTCTTTGTTTGGAACAGTTTTTTACAACACATATTTCTTCGTTTGGAGCAGTTTTTACAACACATATTTCTTCGTTTGGAGCAGTTTTTTACAGCATTTTAATTCACAGCATTACGGAAATCAAGATAGAAACCTTTTTTCTTCTTCGCTTTATTTATGATTGAACTTAATTTTCCGTTGCCCAGTATCTCCTTGTAACAGCTTCCCCAGCACTTGTTCGCAATCTCTTTGGCATCCGTTGTAAGATAAAAATCTTTCTTTAAATCAAAGCTGTTTTCTCCGCCTCCGATACTGCCGGCAGAAATACCGGGGCATCTGCAGTCCTGATGAATATATGCACTTCCGTCACTATAGAACCGAAGTGTAATGATATCCTTTCCTCTTTCAAAATAATCGCCGACACTTGCAAGTTCCACGTCTAAATGAAGAAAACGAAGATGATATTCTTTGGCGAGTTTCTCTGCAACAGAATCATAAACACCACGTAAAACAATGTCGTTATTCCGAAAAAGTTTTACAGTTGCATCTGTCATATGAATGTGACATTTCGGATTGATAATCCAAAGAGCATTTATTGTCGGAACAATCTCAAAGAAATCCGGTTCCACCTCTTCGATTTCTTTACCGAGTTCAAAAGCGATTCCGGCAGAATCTGTACGCAGTTTGTTATTCATCCAATAGGACATGTCGCTTTTTTGAAGGTATTTTCCGCCGTATGCATCAAAGCCGTACTTTCTATATCCGCTGCTGACATTCATTTGTTTTCTCCCCTGGATATAATATCCGTTTTTTTATATGTGTATCATTTTATGATTTTATTTCTGCTAAATTTTTTGTAGCTTCCACCAAAAACGCAAATGCTTCCGGTTTAGCTTTGCGCACATATGCAAGTTTCTTATAATCATCCCCTTCCAAGAAAAGGAAAAATCTTCGATGCCTTATCAATATAATTCTCTACATCCGTTCCCGGTTCTACAAGGATATCAATATCCGTAGAAAGTCTGAGTGGTTTATCCAAAATTAGCATAAGGCAGGTACCACCCTTAAAGCAAAACGGCATTCCAACTAACCTGATAGCTTCAAGCAAACCAAATGCATATAATGCTCTTTCTAAAAGTCCCGGATCTGATGCATATTTACTCTGCAGCTCTCGTATATACTCTATCTCGTATACCATTTTATCAATCATTTCTTTTTCTCCAAATCAAGTCCGGTATTAACCTTTGTAAATTCTTTAACTTTCTTCTCGCAACCTCTTCTTCTTGCGTAACGAAACATCATTGCTGTATTAATATTATATTTTTGAAAGCTTTCCTCAAAAATTACCGGATATTCCGATTTAGGGATGATTGCCCCGGAAATTCCTTTCCCAAAAAGATCTACAAGAATCTTTTCAAGCGGTGCAAGATGATACCTGTCATCACAAGACGGAGCCTCTGATATCAATTTTTTTACAACTATTGTCTGATTCCCTGTGTATCTATAGTATTCTTCATATGACGGACAAAATAAAACATGCGGATACTTTTCAAATAAAAAATTAAAAACTGTTTCATCCAGCTCATCTTCTACATCAACAATAATCGTATTATGCGCCATCTGATGGTTGAGGAATTCATTCATCTGGTATAGTTCCCAAATACGAAAATCTACAAGCGGATATTCCTTTTGAATTTTAAGCGAAATCTTCTTTGCGGTATTCGATAACTGATATTGATATTCTGACCGTCCGAAACTGTTATACTTTCCCCTTCCGGTTCTTGTGATTATATTCTGATCACATAACTCTTTCAATAGTTTGTATACTGTTGATCTTCCAATGTCCGGTTCATCTTGCTGAAGCATAATGAAAAAATCTTCTGTTGAAAAATCAGAATGATGCGATAAATATGTATTAATTTTATTATTCACAATGCACCACCTCCTTGGACTTTTGGCAATTTTTCATTTTATTGCCGAAAGTCTATCATTATTATGCTTCATTTAATCTAATCCGTCAAGTAGACTTTTGGCAATTTTTCATTTTATTGCCGAAAGTCTGCTTGCAAATTGTAGTTTCACACACAGAAAAAGGGCCTGCCAAAGCAAGCCCTAATCCACATAGACATTATGATTTTTTCCGATTTCCAACGTCACGCTCCTTCTTCTATACTCTTTCGAATCTTTGCAATTTCCTTCCCTGTAATGAATCGGTTTTTCATTAACGCTACCTGGATTGCACCCAACAGTACTCGATTTTCGGCTATAATCTGCTTCGCTTTCTGATATAAACGTTCCAGCTCCATTGAAATTCTCCGGTCCTTAATAGATTTTGTTTCATTGGAAGTATCTGCATACTCATAACTGTCAAATCCATACATGGCATAATTATCTATAAGGTCTTTCACTTCACTGTACGCAAAGTTGATATCTTTCGAACTACCGATATCCTGCACTCCTTCCATAATCTCAACCGCAGCTTTTCCGCCTAAAGTAAAAATAATCTGATTTTCTACCTTCTCTTTGAAGAAAAAGTAATTATTCCCTCTCCTTGTTTTGGTAAACCCACCAATCCTTCCGCTTTCCAGTCCGATACAGGATGCAACCACGGAATTTCGTTCCAGCATTTCCGCTACTACTACATGCCCGGCTTCGTGAAGAGCAACTCTTCCGGCAATATCATCAAATCTGGATTCTTTTGGGAAGGGATTCCCAAATAAAAAACGTATACAGGACTGAACAATATCTTCTCTTTGTATCTTTTTCCTGCCTTCATATCCGGCGATAATTCCTGCTTCATTAATCACGCTTTCCAGCGTCGCACAGGAATATCCTTCTAAAAGATTCGCTATCTCCAAACAATCTACCTGTCCTACCACCTTTTTATCTTTTAAATAAAACCGGATAATCTCTTCCGCTTCTTTTAAAGTCGGAATATCCACCTCCAGTTCCTTGTCAAAACGCCCCTTCCTGCGTAATGATTCCGGCAGGTAGTTTTCATCATTTGCTGTCGCTATGACAAATACATCTTTTCCTTTGCACTCGTCCATGCAGGCCTGGATTGTGACATATTCCTCCGCATCCGTATGGTTATAGTCGCAATTTGCAAACTTATCGACATCGTCAAGAAATACGATAGACGGTGTATTTGCCGTTGCTTCATCGAAGATACTCTTGATTTCCTTTATAAAATCGCCATTCGGAAGGTTCTTACGGATGGTATATGTCTTTCTTCCGCTTTCCGTAATAAAGCATTTGGCCATTAGGCTCTTCCCTACACCGGGTTCTCCGTATAATAGCAGTCCGCTCGGTCCGGATACTCCAAGTGCCTTATACTTCTTCGGATATTTTAAAATATCACAGTACCATCTCAATTCTTCTTTAATGTTTTCATATCCGATAATCTGATCAAATGCGCGCATATTATTTTCTCCTTTAATTATCTGAGTTTAGTGTGTCGCCTTGATATCCTGGTTTAACACTACTATTTTCGATGTACATTATTTTACACATGGTGTTGCAATTATTACTTGGAATGCTGTGTACTCATAATTGTATTATACGAACAAGGAAGAAAGATGACATGCAACTCATAGTTGGATTATTATCTATAACATCCTCAACCATCAAGGTATTCAAAAAAGAGCAGGAAAAACTATTCCTGCTCTCTTAGGCTATAACTTCCAAGTTAATCTTCTGATATATTTTTGAATTTAATTGTTTTTAATCCACTCGGAAATACTATTCCAATCAGAACAACGTATATAATTCCCGGTGGGCAATTCACATTCCTGATTCCACGGTCTGTCATAAACCAACACTTTCAAATCAGGCAGATGCTGAAAGAATTTAAATGCTGCCGGAGAGTCTTCAATCGCATAATCAAAACTCATTCGATAATAATCTTCCAATTCAAGATTGAAATCGCTATTCCTGATAAAAGAATCCCTGCCGTACTTATTAAGACAAAAGAGCTTTGCTCTTTCCAATCCATGTTCGTCAAGCCATCTGCGTGAAGCATCAAACGCACTAAACGGACGACCGGTTATTATAAATATTTCGTGTCCTTTATCAATCCAGTTGTTTATGGTTCTGACAGCACCCGGTGTTTCTTCATACGACATCAGTACTTCCGGGCGATGTCCCTCCACCATTAACTGTTCATATTCTTCATCCGTAAGCTGAAACGAATCCTGAAGATTGAAATAACGAATCTTCTCGTAAGGAACCGTTATTCCGAAAAGTCTTTCTGCAATTTCCGAAAATGCTCTGGCAGTTTCACAGAGACAGTCATCATAATCAATATAATATCTCATAAACAAATCCCGTTATTAACCTTTGTAACAAGCATACTCAGTGTACAAAAAAGTTTACAATACTGAAATTCGTAGGCAGCGGAATGGTTATCATATAAATGGTTGCAATCACAAGCAGCACAACAGAAACAATCAGTACAATCATCCGGTTGTTGGTTCTCTTGAAGATTCCTACGATACCAAGCAGGAATAAAACAACGGAATAAAGAACCGATACCAGACCGTATGCGTCTCCGTGTGCGTTATCCAGTTTTCCCTGTTCCAGGATTGCCTCCGCCTCATCCAGTGTTTCTTCTGCTGCCGTATAATAACTGTCTTCAAATCCTTCTTTATCGAAAGGCGTAACTCCTTCATCAATTGCCCAGTAAACCGCCTCCTCAAATTCATCCGTGCAGTTATCGGCAATCAGCATTTCAAGCTGTTCTTTAATCATATCGGCTTCTTTATAATTACCGTTTAACTCGGCAATCTCCCTGTCAGTCATGTACTCATTAATGGTATTCCAAAGAATCATATCCTGCATATAATTCTGCGACGCTTCATTGTACATGGAATTTCCCAATGCTGAAAGATTGTTGCTTTCGGTATAATTGGTTGCCTGGTTTCCGCCGTGAAGTGAACTGATCCAGCTGGCCCATGCTGTAAGAATAGCGGTAATGCCGAGCAAAACGGCGATAAGCAATTCCAGTTTTTCTTCGCTGATTCCTTTCTTCTTTTCCGTGGTAACTTCCGGTTCCTTACCGGCTTCTGTTTCCACACTGACTTCTGTTTCTTTCCTAACTTCTTCCGACATTTTTCTTTTCCCCTTTGCCTTTCCTTGTATTAAATTTTTTATATGGTGTAGCTTTTTTGCTGCAACAATCAATAATTAATCAGATGTCAGGTCAGATGTCAAGTCCGACTTCTCTCACCTGTCTTACATCCGGTATTCCGTAGAAACCCTGTGCCAAAGCCTTCACATATCCGAAACCGAATTCTTCCGGAACAAAAGCCCCGCCTGCAGTCGTTACATAAATCAGTTCTTTCGCTTTGCAAAGCGGAATCGGAGTGCCTTCCGGACTGTATTTGAATGTAATCCCAAGAACATTAATCTGCTCGAAATATTGTTTTAATGCTGCCGGAAACGATAAATCCCAGTAGGGCGCGGCAACCACGATTGTGTCTGCATTTGCAAATTGTCTCGCGCATGCAAACAGTGGGTTGTCCCATTCCTCACCTGCAATCAGATGATCTCTCTTCTTAAGGAAATCTTCATCCGCAACCGGATAATTAATTTCCCAAACCCTGACTTCTTCGATTTCACCATCCATCTTATTAAGAACGGTATCTGCAAGTTTCCTTGTTCTGGATTCTTTACGAACGCAACAATTAATAAAAAGAATCATGTTTTTTCCGCCTTTCATTTTTCTTTACAGTATCATTTCCATTCCTATTTTCTGCGGAAGGAAACCGAGCGATTCGTAGAACTTCATCGCTCCCGGATTACAGGTCCAGACATTCAGAGTGATATTGTAATAATCATTTTCCTTCGCATAGGATAGGACATATTCGTAAAGCATCTTTCCGATATGTTTTCCACGCGCGTTTTCGTCCACGCAAATATCGTCAATGTATAATGTCTTAATATCCGTCAATATGTTATCATTAATCTCCTGCTTATGAATGCAGAAGGCGTGTCCTATAACCTTTTCTCCTTCCACGCAGACAAACACAGGAGTCCCGGGATCACTTAAGATTTGCTTAAGCTCCCATTCGTTATACTTCGTAGCCGGACCCTTGAAAAGATCCGGTCTTCCGTTATGATGCACCATATCCACCTGAACCAGCAAATCCA
>CADANR010000079.1:8609-14085 GCA_902789265.1 uncultured Lachnospiraceae bacterium
TTCGGACAGATTCTGACGGCTGATTCTTAACTCTGCCTCGGCAATGTATGAATTGGCAAGCGCAATCACTTCTTCCATTTCTTCCAAAGCCATCAGTTCATTAAGAAGGCTCCTGATTTCCGCCATTTCATAATTGGCGGCAAGAAGCTTCCTTTGTGCATCATATATGATTGCGGTTCTGTTTTGTTCGTCCATGTGTTTGTTTATATCCTTATCAACCTTATTTGCAAAGAATCTTTTTGTCTGATACTCTTTTAAAGCAATCTCGCTTATTTATTCTCGAAATATTTGCGCACTTCCACAAGTGACGGAAAGATTTCTTCGTATAATGCCTTGATTTCATCATCCGGTTCAAGAAGGTCAGGCACCATAACAGGATGCATGCCGGCTGCGTGGGCAGCTCTAATACCGTTGAAGGAATCCTCAATAATATAGCACTCTTCCGGCTTTGCATGCAGCGCATCTGCTGCCTTTAAGAAAATCTCCGGATCGGGTTTGGAGTGCGTTACCTGATCTCCTCCGATAATCCGGTCAAAGTAAGGAAGAAGTCCGGCATCTCTGATTTCCGTTTCCACAACCGCGGTCCTTGTGGAAGAAGCCACTGCTGTCGGAATTTTGTTTTCCTTAAGGAATACCAGCAGTTCCTTAATCCCTGGTTTGGTCGGAAGGTTTCCGTTATCGTATTTCACATGGAATCTTGTGGAGACGATTTTTTTATATTCTTCGTACGGGAAATCTTCGCCGTAGAGTTCCTTAAAAACCTGTGTCGTTGCATCATTGGTAATTCCGATGCTTCTTTGAATTGCAATGTCAATGTCCGGCATCTTCTTTTCTTCGGCAACTTCCCGCCATAAGTCTGCAATCAGTCTTTCGGAATCAAATATAACGCCGTCCATATCGAATATTACTACATAACTCATTCGCTTCTCCTGCCATCCTCGTTTACAACCCAATCATACCAACAGGACAATAATATGTATTTCTGTTAAGCGGAAATACCTTATCGGATGTATCAATAATAAGCCCTGTTTCAATCGGCATCTTATACTGTTCAAGAATATTGAAATTCTTATCAGCCTTATCTTTCCCTATCCCCCTTTTTATCTCTATTGGATACAGTTTTTGATTTTTCACATAAATAAGATCTACCTCTTTTTGATCTCTGTCTCGATAGTAGAAAAGCATATTTTCTATTCTCTTCCCGGTATTTCTGATACTCTTTACAATTTCGCTGACAACATATGTTTCAAAAAAAGCACCTGCCATAGCAGAATCCTCTAATATTCGGGAATCTGACCATCCACATAAAAAAGCGCAAAGCCCGGTATCCATAAAGTACATTTTAGGTGTTTTTATGATTCTTTTTGCCAGGTTACTTGTATATGGTTGTAATACCATTATGATCCCCGAAGCCTCCAGTATTGATATCCAACTCTTTGATGTTCTTGCATCAATGCCTACTGCATTGGCTATTTCAGTATAATCAAGCTGTTGCGAAGTGCGTAAAGCCACAATTCTCATAAACTTTCTGAAATCATCCAATCTTCCTACATTTATCATGCGGCTGACATCTTTTTCGAGATATGTAGATATGTAACTTTCAAAGAAAGTCTCTCTGTTAAGCTTTTTTATCCAATATTCAGGCATACCGCCAAGATATATTTCTTTGAAGATTTCGCTTCGATTCTTCGGAACAAACTCTTTCTGTTTCGCTTGCAGAATTTGAATGTCCGGAACAAATTCATCACCCGTTTTCTTCAGCTTTTCGCATTCAGAAAAAGAACTAACCTCTATCAAAGCTGTTCTTCCTGTCAATGTCTCAGATGCGTTCTCTCGTATTTCATGGGTATTTGAACCGGTAAGTATATACATAAGCATTACCGTGGTTTCTTCATTGACACTTTTTATCTTTGCTTCATCAATTCTTATCTTTATTGTTTCCATCAAATCCGGAACTTTTTGAATTTCGTCAATGATAAGAGGAGTTCCATGGGAGTCCAAAAACAGTTCGGGATCATCCGTTGCTAAAATTCTCTCTTTACTATTGTCCAACGTAACATATTCATAATCCGGAAAAAGATTTCTGATCATGGTAGATTTTCCGGTCTGTCTGGCTCCATATAACGTAATACAAGCATATTCACCTGCGATTTGAATTATTTTATTTTCAAGTTGTCTATGATAATACATCTTAATTCTTCCCGCTCTATCCTAAATCGCCTTCTATAATATCATTATAAAATAAATTTCGGCAAAATCAACATCCAATTGTCGTTTTTGCCGAAACACATCAATCCGGTTTCTTTTTCATATCTATGATACTGAATACGGAAAGTACTGTCATGCCGGTCAGAATCACGAATTCTATGATTGGTACAATGTAGAATGCATTGGTGAATGTCATAAGCCCGCTGATATCGGGATGATATTTAAGCCAGACTGTAGCAATCATCTGTATTATCGCGTTAAATAATAAAATGAAACAGTTTGCTATAATCATTATCATACTCGGTATGAGAAACGGCCTGGAGGATAGAAAAAATGTGACAACGGAAAGCACAATTACCAGACCGGCGCTCAGAACCGCAACTACGGTGATAAGCAAAAGCCAGCCGCCACCGCTGTAGGTCGGATCGGGTGTATATGCATCCAGGCCTTCCAGCAGAAATAACAGGATATCATAGACTCCCATCTCTAGTCCGAATATAAGCGGCAGAAAACCGCCAAGGAAAATGATAAGCGCCGTAAGAGGCCATGCAATCAGTCCGGTAATTCTAAGTCCTGTTTTCATAAATAAATTCCTTTCGGTTGCAGTAGGCGGAAACCCACTGCCCTCGGGCGGTGGGAGGAGCCTTATTGATAGAATCTATACCAACTTGGCGCCACAGTTCGGGCAGAATCTGCTGCCGGCTTTCGCACCGCAATAGGTACAGAATTTTGGATATCCGGCTGCGGGATTTCCGGCCGAAACAGCACTCTTCGTAACCGGCATCATACCGAAATCATCCGTCATCGGACGGCTTACCGGATGGTCATCCGACATCGGTTTTGCAACGATTTCCCTTATCTTTTCCTTCAGTTTCTTCTCGGATTCTGTGTCCGGATTTAATGACAGGATAGATACGGATGTTGCGGTGATACCGTTTTTATTCGTGTTGGCGGCTGTTTTTTTGCTGATTTCATTTATGCTTCGTCCCAGGGCGGAAGCATCCAGCGAACCATTCATACTTAATTCCCCGATGGCTTTTGCAAAAGAATCGCTCACAATCACGGCGCCTTTCTTTTTGACATCGTCTAAGGACGTGAAATTCGATGCATCTTTTACTACGATAGTTGCATTTCCGAAAGCACGCAAATGCAAATCAAGACCGGTTCTTGAATCCTTAAAAGGAACCGGTGTCGGTGTTCCGAAACGTATCTCAATCTCTTTATTTAAAAAATCATTTGAATCCATGAAAGGCCTCCTTATCAGAAAAAGAATTTATCGAACTGATTGTGTTTTGCAAACATAAGTCTATTATAACAACTCCGCGGCTTTCACGCCATAAAAAGAAACAAGGGAAGAATGTTCTTCTCTTGTTTCTTTTGGTTTAAATAATATCGTCCATTTACTTTGTTTCCGCAGTCTAGTGAAGAGAAACCGGTATCTCATATACCCAGGATAGGATGTCCGGAGGACATGTTGACTGCCGCAAAACGATCCGCCATCGTCACCTCCTGACGAGAAACCAAGGAGATAAACCCTGTTCGGATCGGCATTGGAAAACATAACCATATCTTCAATCAGACGGTCATACATGGGATAGGCTTCCTCCAGAAAATGCATATTCCATACATCCTCTATGCCCCTGACTGCCACATAAATTCCGTTTTCCACAGAATATTTGTAATATTCGGTCATGGCTACCCATTGGTCATTATTCGTCTCAGCAGGTGTTACCGTCGCCGGACTCGTACAGGATACAAAAACCGTTGTAAGAGCCAGCGTTAATGCAATAATGCCTAATTTTTCTTTTTCATCTCTGCATTCTCCTTTCGAATGATACTAGGGGACGAGATTTTTGTGAATTTTTAAATTTTTGTTTTATGCCGGTTCCTTTTCCGAAACCCTTTCTATGATCCACACGGAAATCGCTGCGGCAAAAAGCCCAAAGCCGATTGCCGGATATATAACGGAAAGTCGGTTTGTCGTTCCGTAGATTTCAAGAATTCCCTGAAAAAAACAGCCCAAGGTCAGCGTGGCAACCCCGTAGTTCCAAAGATGCCTTGCAATATCCGGCATTTCCTTTTTGCCGAACAGCAAAAGAAAAACACTCGGAATGACGGAAAACATCAAAGGAATCATGAAGGCATAAATCATAAAATCAGAATATACGCCGTGTCCGAACAACTCATATATTTCCCCGAATACCGCACAGAAAGCGGTGAGAATAAGTCCGTTCATAATTCTTTGCAGGGAAGTTTTCAAGTTTTTATCCGATGTATACAATGTCGCTCACGCTCCTTTCGTTTGAATGTCTTCCGCTTGTAGGAGTATTTATAATATCTCCCTGATAAACCATCGTGGAAGAACCGCCGCCGTCCAGGTTGTAGGCAGTTGTTACGCCAAGCTCTTTCATAAACCCGGCAAGCTCATATAAGTTCAGCCCTTCATTATCCGAGGTTCTTCCGTCCGATACCACGAAAACGTAGTGGTTTGTATCAATCATACCGATTGCGGTACGCGGATTGCTTGCCATTGCCAGACCGACTTCATCCCTTGTGTCAACAAGAATTTCGCCGTCTTCCAAAAGACCGGGGCCGAATGAAAACGCCTGCCATGCTCCGTTATCTATCAGTTCCTGTGCCGTTACTGTATTCGGATCTACAATCTCCATCCGGCCGTCTTTATAAATGCAAAGAACATCTTCATCGGAAGGCGTATCTCGGTACAGAATTCCGTTTCGGATTACATATCCGCGCTCTCTCGCCCCGTAAAAATCACCGTTGATTGCCAAAATCGCGTTATTTTCCATGGCGGTATCGGATGTCGTTGCGGTGACCTTTCGCCCGTAGGTATCCTGCGCAAAGGCGGTTTTTACGTATTCTACGGAAGGAAAAAGAATATCCGCCACATAAATGTTTGTATCATTAACACGGTAGGTTTCTACCTGAATAACCGGCTCATCGGATACTTCTGCTTTTGCTTTCTCACTATCTGTATTTGTTGCGTATTCATCGATATCTAAAGCATATTCATCGGTATCCGGGGCATATTCAAAAGAAGAATCTGTATTATCCGCCAGGCTATATTCTTCTGCCTGCGACACATCTTTTTCATATACCTCCGGAATTACAAATGTATCAAGAAGCAGGTATGCGGTAAGACCGGTTAACGCAAAGGCAAAGCCTAGGCTCCATTTATTGATTTTCATATGTTAATCCTCCAGTGTCATTTTGCATTTTTATTGTAACAATGAAAGCTTAAGTGAACCTA
>CADANR010000080.1 GCA_902789265.1 uncultured Lachnospiraceae bacterium
CCAGTGGAGATTCCAGATCAACGGAGAAGATTATCATCCTTACTATCAGGAAGATGCAATGCCGATCGGACCGGAAACTAAGCATGTAAAGTCCACGTTTACAATGGAGGAAACATCCGATCCGGCTCCGAGATTCTGCTTTAACTTGGGAAAACAAGGCGATTTGGAATCTACAACCGCTCATAAGGTATATATTGACAATTTCGTGGTAACCATCGCGGATGCATCCAATGCAATGGCATTAGAGCCGCTTCCCGTACCGGTTGCGATTAAGACGAACCAGCTCGGTTATGAAACAGACGGTGAGAAATTATTTGTTGTCAGATATAACGCGGATGTAACCGATTTCGAAATTCATGATAATGACAGCAAGGAAGTTGTTTATACCGGAAAACTTTCCCAGGATTATACCAATTCCCCGTCCGGCGGCGGAACCTTAAGATACGGTGATTTTTCCGAATTTAAGGAGAACGGAACCTATTATATTTCCGTAGAGGGTGACGGTGAATCCTATCCGTTTATTATCGGAAATGATATTTACAAAGATGCATATAAGGATGTTGTAAAACTTCTTACCATGCAGCGTTGCGGTATGGAACTGACAGCGGATATTGCAGGAGATTTCGCGCATCCTGCATGCCATACGGATATTGCAACCGTTTACGGAACCGACGAGCAGATTGACGTAACGGGTGGCTGGCATGATGCGGGCGACTATGGAAGATACGTGGTTCCCGGTGCCAAGACCGTTGCGGATTTATTCTTATCCTATGAAGAAAGCGAAGCAGTCAGAGGCGATGACTTCGGTATTCCCGAAAGTGGAAACGGTGTACCCGATATCTTGGACGAAGCACGTTATGAACTGGAATTCTTCTTTAAAATGCAGGCTGCCGACGGCGGCGTGTATCATAAGGTTACCTGTGCGGTATTCCCTGAAACCGTAATGCCGGAAGAGGAGACGGATCCTTTGATTATCTGTCCCGTATCCGATACGGCAACCGGTGACTTTGCAGCGGTTATGGCAATGGCTTCCGTTATTTACAAGGATTATGATGCGGCATTTGCAAATAAGTGTCTGGAGGCTTCCAAGAAGGCATATGATTATCTGGATGCCAAGGGCTTTGAAAACGGAACCGGATTCGTGAATCCGGAAGAAGTAGTAACCGGTGAATATCCCGATGCAAAGACGAAGGATGAATTCTTCTGGGCAGCAGTGGAACTCTTCATTGCAACCGGAGATACCAGGTATGAAGAAAGAGCTGCCGAAGTGGAAGATTCCGGATTCAGCATGGGACTCGGCTGGGCAGACGTAGGAACCTACGGAACCTATGATTACCTGAAGTTTGCAAAGGAAAACGAAGGAAAAGCAAATGCGGATCTGGTAGCTGCGCTTACCGACGATATGATGTTTGTAGCCAAGAAGGAACTGAAGGCATTAAAGAAGGATATTTATTTCATCTCTCTTGCAAGCAATTTCCCTTGGGGTTCAAATATGACCGTTGCAAACAATGCAATGTTCTATCACATGGTTGCAGAGATTACGGATGATGAGGAGTATGAATACTATGCATCCCACGGCCTTGATTACCTCTTCGGTATCAACCCTGTCGGATACTGCTACGTAACCGGTTACGGTACACTTTCACCTGAGCATACGCACCACAGACCTTCCCAGGTAGTCGGCAAGTCCGTTCCGGGTATGGTGGTAGGCGGTGCAAACTCTTCACCGAGCGATCCGTATGCAAAAGCGGTATTATCACTTCGCAGAAACGGTAAGTGCTACGTGGATAATGCATCCAGTTATTCCACAAACGAGATTACGATTTACTGGAACTCACCTGCAATTTACCTCTTAAGCTTACATGAGGACGAATACGCAGAGTAAAGCAGTTAAATAGAACTTGTGATTTCAAGGGATCAGAGAATTACTCTGATCCCTTTTTTTCAGCCAAAAAGTAAATGGAATTTATATTTCCAAATTATAAAATTTATGTTAAAATATAGGTTCAACAACTGTTTTATCCACTTGGAAATGAGGAAATGGGGAAATGAAGAAATTTTGGATTCGCACACTGACACTTCTTGCGGTTTTATTTTCCGTGCTTTTGTTCGGAAAAATCGATACACAGGCCGCACCGTTACTGATGCCGGACGGAACTGTATTTGATCCGGTATTTTACGCGGATACTTATCCGGATTTAAGAGTGATTTATGCATATGACGCAAATCTTCTCTGGAAGCATTATACAGCATGCGGAAAAGCGGAAGGAAGACTTGCCTCTGACGGAAGCCCGGCGGTAGGAGCGGTACTGGTATATCCGGACGGATCCTTTTTTGACCCTGCTTTCTATCTGGCAACCTATCCGGAACTTGCCGAGACGGTCGGTACGGATCCGAATGCACTTGCTAACCATTATTTCGGATGCGGCAGGGCAGAAGGCAGAATGGGTTACCCCGGAATGAAGGTGGTTTCCCTTGCGGATATCAATTTAAACGTACCCTACCCGTTTTTTATCCGTGTCAACCGCGCTGCGGCAACGGTTACGATTTATGCCATGGACAATAACGGAAGCTATTCCATTCCGTATAAAGCATGTGTCTGCTCTCCGGGAAGAGCAACGCCGATCGGTATTTTCCGTTCCGGAATGAATGCGAGGTGGCTTGCGTTTGACGGCGGCCAGTACGGTCAGTACACCAAGAACATTACAAAGGACTTCTGGTTCCATTCGGTTATGTATAACGGAAAAAATGAGGGCGCACTTGACTGGGGTGCATATAACAGACTCGGTACCATCTGTTCCCACGGATGTGTTCGCCTCCAGGCGGGAGATGCATACTGGATTTATACGAACTGTCCGGTCGGAACCATCGTAGAGATATACGACGATGCGGCAAATCCCGGACCTTTAGGCAAACCGCAGGCTCCGAAGATTAACGGCGGAGACCCGAGGAGAGGCTGGGATCCTACCGATCCGAATCCTTTGAATCCCTGGATTCCCACTCCGGAAGAAATTGCTGCAGCACAGGCAGTAGCTGATGCAGAGGCAGCCGCACAGGCACAGGCAGCAGCAGATGCAGCGGCAGCTCAGGCAGCAGTAGATGCAGCGGCAGCTCAGGCAGCAGCTGTAGCACAGTAAAAACATTAGATTTCAATATATAAAGATTTGATTCAGTGACAAATATAATAAAAGGGGATATTGTTACATGATTCAGGAAGTAAAAGAACTGGTTAAGGGAGCAAAACATATCGTCTGCATTATGGGGCAGGAAGCCATGACCGAATGCGGTGGTGTGAATTTATGGAGTCCCGACAATTTCTACAGAATTGAAAAGCAGTACGGCAAGAGCCCTGAGGAAATGCTTTCCGCAGGTGAACTTACCGCGCGTAAAGTGTATTTCTATAATTTTTACAAAAACGAAGTGATTACCACACTTCCGGAACCCGGACCTACCTATACGGCGATGAAAAAACTCCAGGAAGACGGGAAATTATCGGAGATTATCAGTTTTAACATTTACGGACTGGAATATCGTGCGGGACTTCGCAATGTCATTGAACTTGCGGGAAGCGTGTATGACAATTACTGTCCGCTTTGCAAGAAGCGTTATCCGATAGAATATGTCATAGAGTCAAAGGGTATGCCTCTTTGCGAGGAGTGTAAGGCTGCCGTTCGCCCGAATATCCGGCTTCACAGCGAGAAGGTGCAGAATGACCTTTATACGCAGGCTGTTTTAGCATGCAGAAACGCCGACATGATTCTGGTTCTCGGCGGCAATTTGTCCGGCTCCAAAATGCGTTACTGTACCGGCCACTATGAAGGCAACAAGCTTGTTGTGATTCATTCCGAACCGCATTATACCGATAAATATGCGGACTATGTAATCTGTGACAGTCCCATGAATGTGCTTCCCCTTTTTGCGGAAGGAGTGTAGAATTTTGCCTGACCCGTATTTACTGATTCAAATTCTGGTATTACTGATTTTAATCCTTCTGTCCGCATTTTTCTCTTCCTGTGAGACCGCATTTTCCTCGGCAAATCCGATGAAAATCCGCACTCTTGCGGAAGAAGGGAATAAAAGAGCAGTCCCGGTTCTAAAGATTCTGGACCATTATCCGAAATTCTTAAGCACTGTCTTAATCGGAAACAATATCGTCAATTTATCCGCATCCGCACTGATGACCACCATTGCGCTTTCTACGGGGCTTCCCTGGGGAGTCAGCGCCGGTACCGGAATTCTGACCTTTGTCGTACTCTTATTCGGAGAAATTATTCCCAAAACATGGGCGAATCTGTATGCTGAGAAGGTTGTATTAATCTATGCACCCATCGTTCGGATTCTCATGATTGTACTCACGCCGGTGATTTTTATCGTGGATAAAATCGCCTATGTATTCCTGCGTCTTTTCGGAATCGATCCCAACAAAAAGAAAACGGTCATTACGGAATCCGAGCTTCGTACCATCGTGGAAGCGAGCCACGAAGAGGGCGTGATTGAGTCAAAGGAACGCGAAATGATCAATAATGTGGTGGATTTCGGCGATTCCGATGCAAAAGACATTATGATTCCGAGAATCGACATGGTGATGGTCGAGGATACTGCAACCTATGATGAGGTCCGGAAGGTATTTAAGAAAAATCTCTACACCCGTCTGCCCGTGTATCATGAAAACAACGATAACGTGGTCGGAGTCATCAATATCAAGGAATTCCTTCTGCTGGAGGAACAGGACCGGGCAAATTTCAAACCGGAAAATATCATGCGTGAACCGTATTTTACTTATGAATACAAAAAGACCTCGGATCTTTTGATGGAGCTTCGCGCATCCTCCACGAATGTGGCAATGGTTTTGAATGAGTACGGGGCAACCGAAGGTATGATTACGCTTGAGGACCTTTTGGAGGAAATTGTCGGGGAAATCCGTGACGAGTTCGACGAGGATGAAAAGAGCTGGATTCAGAAGCGTTCCGATACGGTTTACCTGGTTCCCGGCAATATGAAACTGGACGATATCAATGAATCCTTAGGCTGTGAGATGGAATCGGAGGATTATGATTCCGTCGGCGGTCTGATGATAGAAAAACTCGATGACAGGCTACCCGAAAGAGGAGAGCAGGTTACTTTGGAAGACGGCGTTATATTGACGGCAAAAAGGGTTTCCGGAAACCGTGTTACAGAGGTGATTATCAAGCTGCCGGATGTTTCCGCAAAAGCAGAGGAAGACGAGAAAGAGAAGGAATCTCACGATCCGGAGAAGTCAAATAACGATTAAATATTCTTCTTTCATTTTTCCCTTTTTTGTGTTAGAATAGTATGGATTTTGGATTATACCTAGTTTGGGAGGAAATCATGGATAAGAAAGATAATAAAAGCCTGAAAATTCTGGGATTTTTCTTGATTTTATGTTTGACAGGATTTATGGGTTATACCGCGATTGTCGGTTTCGGTGACAAGAAAATCGGTTCTGCTTATAACGTTAAGCAGGGTCTGGACCTGGCAGGCGGTGTCAGCATTACGTATCAGATTGTGGGAGACGAAGCACCCACACAGGAAGACATCAACGATACGCTTTATAAGTTAAAAATGAAAGCGGAGTCGTATTCGACGGAAGCACAGGTTTATCAGGAAGGAACGGATCGTATTACGATTGAAATTCCGGGCGTATCCGATGCGGATGCGATTTTAAAAGACCTTGGTAAGCCGGGCAGCTTATATTTCATTGCACAGACCGACTCGGAAGGTAATTTGAACTATAATGTCAAGACAACCGTGGACGGTCAGGTTGTTTACTATGACGAGCTTGGCAATGAGTTCTATTATATTTCCGATAATTCCGCAGTATATTTTGATGATACAACCTTCAGCGCAAAGCTGGATGAAAACGGAAATGCAATTTCCTATCCTCTCGGACAGGCAGAAGATATTAATATCCAGTATATGCTTCTTAAGTCCATTGACGAACTGAAAGCGGACGGCTCCATCATTCTGGAAGGTTCCGAAGTAAAGAGCGCGAAGGCACAGAGCTATCAGGATCAGCAGTCCGGACTGAAGCAGAATGTCGTTAACCTTTCCTTTAACGATACAGGAAAGCAGGCATTTGCGGATGCCACATCAAAGGCGGTTGTTTCCGGAGAAACCATCGCAATTTACTATGACGGAAACTTCATTTCCGTACCGAGAGTAAACGATGCCATCAATACCGGTGAAGCAGTGGTTTCCGGTATGGGCAGTTATGAAGAAGCAGACAGACTTGCTGCAAAGATCCGTATCGGTGCCCTGAAGTTAACCCTTCAGGAAATCCGTTCCAACATCGTAGGTGCGCAGCTCGGTTCCGATGCAATCCGTACCAGTTTACTTGCAGGTATGATCGGATTCGGAATCGTAGCGGTTATTATGATTGCAGTTTACTTCCTGCCCGGTTTTGCAGCGGTAATCGCACTCGTGCTTTACACCTTCTTAATTATCGCATGCTTATCGATTTTCAATGAATACTTTACATTAACCCTTCCCGGAATTGCAGGTATCATCCTGTCCATCGGTATGGCTGTTGATGCAAACGTAATTATTTTCGCAAGAATTCGTGAGGAACTTGCAACAGGTAAAACCCTGCAGTCCTCCGTTGACATCGGTTTCAGGAAAGCACTTTCCGCAATCCTGGACGGTAACATTACCACATTGATTGCAGCAGTAGTGCTTATGATTATGGGTACCGGTTCCGTTAAGGGATTTGCACAGACCCTTGCACTCGGTATCGTTCTTTCCATGATTACCGCACTCTTTATTACCAGAGTTTTGGTAAACGGCTTTATTGCAATGGGCTTAAAGAACGAGAAATTATTCGGTATTGCTAAAGCAAAGAAACCGATCGACTTCTTATCCAAGGGAAAAATCTTCAGCCTGATTTCCGCAGTTGTTATTATAGCGGGTATCGTTGTTATGGTTGTATTCCAGGTGAAAGACGGAAAAGCACTGGCGTACTCCCTTGAATTCTTAGGCGGTACATCCACAACCGCAACCTTAAACGAGAATATGTCCATCGAGGAGATTGATACAAAGATTACTCCTTCGATTGAAAAAATCACCGGCGACGGTAACGTACAGGTTACCAAGGTGGAAGGCAGCAACGAGATTATCGTAAAGACCAGAACCCTTAACGAAGACGAAAGAAACGATATTTCCGAACTCTTTACGGGTGATTTCGGAGTAGATGAAGAAACCATCAATTCCGAAACGATTTCCGCAACGGTTTCCGGTGAGATGAGAAGAAACTCCATCATTTCCGTAACAATCGCCGTAATCTGTATGTTAATTTACATCTGGATCCGGTTCAGCGATTACCGCTTCGGTGTTTCTTCCGTTATGGCGCTGGTACACGACGTACTCGTGGTACTTGCATTTTATGCAATTGCGAGAGTGTCAGTAAGTTCGACATTCATTGCATGTATGCTGACCATTGTCGGATATTCGATTAACGCGACCATCGTTATCTTTGACCGTGTTCGTGAGAATAAGAAAGAGGCATCCGAGAAGCTGCGGATTGCTGCTGCAAAGAGACGTTCCAGGAAAAGTACCGCGTCCGGGGATGACATTTCCCTGAAGGATATTGTAAACAAGAGTATCACGCAGACCTTATCAAGAAGTGTATTTACATCCCTTACGACTTTTGTAATGGTACTCATGCTCTTTATCTTAGGTGTTACCTCCATTAAGGAATTTGCACTTCCTCTGATGATCGGTATCGCATGCGGTTGTTATTCATCCATCTGTTTAGCAGGGTTCTTTTGGTACTTCCTTAAGAACAAATTTGCATCCAAGAACGGCGATGATGATGACGATCCGGACAAGAATTACGTATAATTCGGCAATTACTTATTATGAGTGAATAAAAGATATCCCTCGGGAATGTCCCGGGGGTATTCTTTAGTATAAGATATAGGAAAAATAACATGAAAAAATGGATGCTTCAGCGAATCCCTGCACAATTTAATGAACTTTCCGCAATTTTTCATTTAGACCCGGTGGTAATCCGTGTACTTGCAAACAGGGGGTATGATACCGAGGAGAAAATCAGGGAATTCTTAAATACGGATGATGCGCTTTATGACCGTGCGGATGGTCTGCCCGACCTGGAGAAGGCAATTGATGCATTAAAGGGATTTAAGGAAGAGGGAAAGAAAGTACGAATCATCGGCGATTATGATATCGACGGTGTCTGTGCAACGGCAATTCTTTTGAAAGCATTCCGGGAGTACGGGCTGGAAGCGGACTTTGTGATTCCGCACCGTGTTCAGGACGGATACGGCTTAAACAAGCAGCTGATTGAGAATGCGCATGAAGAAGGAATTGATGCGATTATTACCTGCGATAACGGGATTTCCGCTTTTGAAGCGGTGGAAGTGGCCAATTCCTACGGAATGCCGGTAGTGATTACCGACCATCATGAAATTCCGGAAGTTCTGCCGAACGCGGTTGCAATTGTGGATCCGAAGCGTATGGAGAATACCTATCCGAACCCTGAGATCTGCGGCGCTTATGTTGCATATAAAGT
>CADANR010000081.1 GCA_902789265.1 uncultured Lachnospiraceae bacterium
GGAATGTGCGCAAGATCATTTGAGAAGCCGTTTACCAGGTAGTCCACCTGCCATGTTCCGACTAAATTTTTTAACCCTTCTTTTAAGAAATACTCATCTACTGCCACTCTTGTTTCCCCCTTTTTGCTTAATTTTGTACATGCTTCGTACCTGTTTATTCTATCATAGTTGGGACCAGAGGGACAGTCCCTGTGGTGACATTTGATAGTTGGGGCCAGAGGGACTGTCCCTGTGGTGACATTTGCCGGATTGTCGCCAGAGGGACTGTCCCCGTGGTGACATTTGCCGGATTGTCGCCAGAGGGACTGTCCCTCTGGCGACATCGCGCAAAAAAAGACCGGCGGAACTACTGTCCCACCGGTCCAAAGTGAAAGGAGAACGGATTATGAAAATCCAAAATCAAGCAGCCAGGAAGCTTCTAAGCTTCTTTCCCCACTTGCGATTATTGGCAAGCTTCGAAAGCGCTTCACGTCCAATCTGATTTACGCGGGACACTGAAATGGGATATCACATTTCAGTAAGTCTCGTCGCAATTTCAGAATAGGACATTGCACATCCGTCATACAAACCAAAATGCAGATTAGTAACCATCTGCTCTATTTCAGAAAGCGATGCCATTGCATTCAAGAGTGTATTTCTGAGTTCATTTTCAATAAACTCCTCTTCAATATTAACTTCGGGATCAGCGAATAACTGACCATATGTGATGATGCTGTCTTCACTTTCGATTTCGGCATCAAAAGTAAGCTCAGCTGTAGCCTGAATCTTAGTTCTTTCCACTTCTTCTGCGGTCATGCCAAGTTCACTTGCAATCTCAGCCGCAGTCGGATAATGACCTAACTTCATCGTCAGGTCAGTCTCCTCCTTAAGCACCTTATACTTATTCGACTGTCTGCTTTCCGGCAAACGGATACAGTTCTTCTGCTCATATTCAGCTCTTTTGATTGCACGCGAAATAGATGCAGCAGCATAGGTCGAGAACTTTACGCCCTTCTGGATATTGTACATTCCGATTGCTCTTCGAAGTGCAAAGAATCCTTCCTGAAACGCATCGGCACGCTCCAGGGAGCAATTCTTAAAGTACTTACAATAAATAAAATCAATGAAAGGCAGGTTATGCTGTTCAAGCTCAGCTTTTGCTTCTTCAGCAACAGCTCCGCCTAAAGAAACCCTGCTTAAAAGAGCCTCCGTCTCTTCATTACTAAGCGTGGAAATACGATGGATTCCCTGAAAGAATTCTTTTTCGAAATCGTTGGAATTTTTTTCAGCTTCCGTTTCACACTTCTGTTCTTCACGCAAAAATTCTGTACTGATCTCACGGAAGTCAGCACACTCCTTCTCGATCTCGCATTCTTCGGTTTCCGGATTGTCAGTCTCCGGTCCCATTTCTTCTGCAGTCTCAAGAGCTGCAGACATTTCTTCAAGTTCATAATCAAATGCATCAAACATGATTTTTTTCCTCCTTTTAACAGGTGTAATTCACTAACACCCGGACTATATTCACAGATGCTGTAATAGTCCGCATTTTACAGTTACATTGTTTGTTGCCGGATGTCGCCATCAGGGCAAATTGTCAGCTACGCTGACAACTTTCGTCCCCTTGGCGACATTTTTGTTTTGGGGCCACAGGGACTGTCCCCGTGGTGACGTTTTTATTTATCACCAGAGGGACTGGTCTCCGCTCCGGTCGGCTCAGTACCAAGGTCCACCGGACCTTGTTCGCCCCTGTGCTGACATTTATGTCGGTTTAGTAGTCACCGTAGTCCTCGAACTCGGTATATTCCACGACATCGTCGAGAGAATAGTCAAAGTCACCACAGAACTCGACCATCTTATCGATGGACGGCGCCTTCTTGCCGCTCTTCCAGTTATCGATAGTGGTATCGCTAACCCGGAAGTACTTCATCAATTGACTGGTAGTCTTAAGTCCCTGCTCATTCGCAAGGCGAATAAGATTGGGACCGGTTTGAATGGGATCGTAAGCTCTCTTCATCTTCATAGATTCCTCCTTAACGTAATAAAATCACAGGCATGACATACACCATGCTTCAACAACAGTTATTGCATTTTTTGGGAATTCTAATTGTTTGAAAAAGCTTTTTTCAGAATGTTTAAAACTTGACGCATTCATTCGAATGTGATAGATTAAGGGCAAGAAGTTACAATTCGAATGAATTGGGTCCTCGGCAAAGGACGAACAAACTGAATTAGCTTTGAAATAGCAGCCACCGGCAAGTGGCTGTTATTTTTTACGTCACAATATTAATATTCTTCATACTCTTTTGATTTCCTTTTTTATTTTGGAAAATTTTTTGGCTTTCATCACAATTATAGTATATCCGTAATTCTTCAAATTGCGTAGCAACTTAAAGTTGCAAATTGTCACCACCGGGACTGTCCCTCTGGTCCCAATCAATTAGAAAAGGAGTTCCGCAGTCTTGTCTTCACAGGTATCTCCGTCTTCGTTTAAACGGATCAACAACGGACCATGCGGTTTACCGGCCAGCTTTGTAGCCATATCCAACGCCTGAACGCGATCACGAAGAATATTCTTGATGGTACGGCAGCCGAATTTACCATTGGCAATTTCATACATCTCTTCGTAAACATTTTTGTCCGCCTGAATGGAGAGATGGAACTCTTTCTCCATTTCGGAAATGTTTAAGTTAATGATGTTGCGAACCGCTTCCTCGGTCAGTTTGTGGTAATTCACAATGGAACTGAGCCTGCCGACAAACTCGTTTAACGCACCGGCCTCAAGCAACTCTTCGCGGGTGACATCATCGTAATGCTCACGCTTCTCCTTCTGTTCTCCGAAAGATATTGTCTTCTCTTCTTCCTTTTCGTTACGAAGAAAATCAAACGCTCCCATTGCAACAAACAACGTGTTGGATGTATCAATGGCACGACTGGTTCCTTTCGCTCTTACCGGACAGCCTTCCATAATTGTCAGAAGACCGTGCTGAACAGCAGCATTTACGTTGGTTCCACCGGTAGTGTAGCTGGGAACTACCTTCTTATCAACTTCATCAAGGAAAACAATCCCGATTCCGTTGGAATTCGGCTTGTCCAAGAGTCCACTGACCACACTGCTCGGATCATTTCCCTTAAAACCGGCTTCGGTAAGTGCGGAACAATCCACAAACTCAATGTACAGGAATTTCATGTTCTTTCTGAAATAGTCCTTAACCGCGCGGTAGGTCTCTGACTTGCCGCATCCGGACGGAGCCGCAATCAAAAACGGAAGGTTCTTCTCACTGCCCGTCGCAATCAACTCCAGGTAGTGATAAATGTTATAGCAGACTTTCTTTAAGTTCTCCTGCCCAATCACACGCTTCTCAATTTCTGCAATAAAATCCGACAAAGAAACATGCTCCAGCCATTTTCCGATAGCATCACGATATTCTTCTTCTGTATAAAATCCCTCTTTGCTCATCAACTCTTCAAACATCGTCGCATCCATGTCTTTCTCGTATGCCTCCATTTCTTCTTCGTCGATTTCTTCGAAATCGTCCAACTCAACAGACTCCAGACTTTTTCTCATTTCCGCTTTTTTCATTTTTGTCATCGCATTTAACAGGCTCTGCATTGCCTTCTCATCTTCTATTAATCTTTCATTCTGTATATTCTTCTTAGCCATACTGTTTTCTCCTTTATCTTATTTGTCGCCAGAGGGACTAAAGATGTCAGCAAAGCTGACATTTTGCCCCCTGGTCCCATTACCTATCTTTGTCACCACCGGGACTAAAGATGTCAGCGAAGCTGACATTTTGCCCTCTGGTCCCATTACCTACCATTGTCACCACAGGGACTGTCCCTGTGGTGACATTTACTTAGCCCTCTTTGTTACGATGGCATCGATCAGTCCGTACTCAAGCGCCTCATCAGCAGAAAGCCAGTTGTCACGCTCGGTATCCTTCGCAATCTTCTTAAGGGGCTGGCCGCAACGCTTTGCCAAAATCCGGTTCAGCTTATCCCTGGTGCTAAGGATATGTTTCGCAGCAATGTCCATGTCGGTTGCCTGTCCGCGCATTCCACCGAGCGGCTGGTGAATCATAATCTCCGCATTCGGCATTGCCATTCTGTGTCCCGGTTCCCCTGCTGCCAAAAGGAAGGATCCCATCGATGCCGCAAGGCCGGTCGCAATAGTGTACACCGGGCAGGATACATACTGCATCGTATCAAAAATGCTCATCCCGGCTGAAACGGAACCGCCCGGAGAGTTGATAAATAAAGTAATCGGCGCATCCGAATCTTCGCTCTCCAGAATCAGCAGGGAGTTCGTGATGATCTCCGCCGTCATATCATTTACTTCTCCGTTTAAGGAAATGATTCTGTCCTTCAAAAGTCTGGTCCCAAGATCCATGACCGTCTCATAGCCGTTCTTCTTAACGGATACCATCGGTGCGATAGTGCATCTTTCTTCGTCGTAAGCAAGATTTGTGTTATTGTACATTTTGAATTCCTCTCTTTCTGTGTGTTAATCCTTCGTGCAATTTCCAGTAACTCTTTTTGTTGTTTTCAGCCTATCGTAGAAACCGAATTCTTCACAGCAACCTGTAGTTGCAACCCCCGATTTCCACTTCATTTCCCTCTGTATTTAACTTAACGCAGAATTATGTTTTTCCGCACCAACTCTCAGTTGCTCCCTTACCTTCCAACCTCTCACGCCTTCCCTAATATATAGGAAATTTTTTATGGAAAAAATCGATTTTTTTCAACGGACCATCCATGCCCCACAAAAAGCACACATTCCCCAAATCGGACACAGAAAACTCACACATAAACTCCCCGTATTTATAGACATCTCACGCAATCGGCGTATAATATTAGGCATGGGGAACGATATGCGAGATCATATCGTAATAAAAATGGACAGGGGGATACCATTTATGGATGAAAGATTGGTTGATTTACGTTCTTCGAAGAACAGAGAAGCCAGAATCAAAGTAATGCAGGGACATTTTGCGACGCAGAACTCCCACATCAACACTTACATCGACATGTCGACTGTAAAATGCAGGCAGAACAACGCTTACGTGTCCGCCAAGGCATTGGCAGAAGAATACATGTTGACGTCTTCTTACGACACCATCGTGTGCCTGGATGAAACCGAAGTCATCGGCGCGTTCTTAGCAGATGAACTTTCCCACAGCTACAAATCCGGATTAAGCTACGGAAACAACATTTCCGTTATCACACCCGAAGTAAATTCCATGGGGCAGATGATTTTCCGCGATAATAAAATTCGTATGGTGGAAGGCATGCGTGTTTTAATTCTTACGGACTCCATCACTTCCGGAAAAACAATTTTGCAGGCGATTGATTCCGTCATCTACTACGGCGGACAGGTTTGCGGTATTGCAGCTATTTTCTCCGCAGTATCGAAATGTGCGGGAATCGAAGTCAAATCCATCTTCTCGGTTTCCGACGTTCCGAATTACGGATATTATTCCAGAGATAACTGCCCGATGTGTGCGGCAGGCCAGAAGCTCGAAGCACTCGTAAACGGTTTCGGATATTCCAAACTGTAGAAGTTCATTCACTTGGCTTCTCATCAAATGAAGCCGATTCAGACATAACTGTTTCAATACAAATTTCAGGCAATGTGTTCGTCACATTGCCTGTTTTATTTATTACACAATGCACAACAAAAAAGGCAACATACACATGTCGCCTTTTTTATTATCCATATTTTCTCTCACCAATCACCCGAGAAACAAATGATACCCGTTAAACCCCGGCATATCCGGGTGCTTAAAGTCTATGTAAAATTCATGCTCCATCTTCATCATATACTTGTTCAGCACGTATATGTCAATCAGCCTTAAAATCCCTTTCCGCAGTTCCTCCGCTTTTTTCTCAATCCCGCGTTTCTTATAATCCTCCGGCGTAAAGACAACGGTGATGCCGTCAGGCTGATATCCCTGGTAGATCTGCGACGGTCTCGCAAAAACCTTGCCGTAAAGATAATCGCTGATTTCCTGCCTGTGATCTTTGACATACTCATGATAAACGGTTCCCTCGTATGAAAATACCGTCACATACATTTTCTTGTCAAAGTATTCGTTTAAATCAAATTCAGTTTCCCGTTCTTTAGTAACAGCCTTCCAAAGCGCCTTGAATCCCGGATCCTCTTTCTTAAGGGAATCCTCTCTTGCATAGATTTGAAGAATCGGCACAATTCTCCCAAGGTAATCCGATTTTGTTTCCGCATGCATCGCGCTGTCGCACCTTTTTACGACATTGATGTATGCGATATTATAGCCATATTCTGAAGCTGCCCTCCGGACAAATTCCCGGTAACATTCTTTCGCAACCTCCGGATTATCCCGCATTTTTCCAAGCATATTACCGCTTCTCCCGTTTCTATTTATCCCATTTAAATTAAGGCTTTCACACATAGTCCTTAATTATAATGACCGCGATCCTTATTATATTATACAATAAACTCCGCGCGCACTTTCAACGCTTACCTCGGATAGCTTACAGGTACCCTCTCAAAACCTTTCCCCTGGCCGGTGTGCGCATCTTCCGAAGCGCAGCGGATTCAATCTGGCGAATCCGCTCCCTGGTGACCCCGAAAATTTTCCCCAGTTCTTCCAGCGTGCAGGGTTTATTTCCGTGAAGCCCGTAACGAAGCTCTATAATTGTCGCCTCCTTCGGTGACAGATTGGCAAGGACCTTATCAATATCCTGCTGAAGCATCCTGCGTTCCGTGATTTCTTCGGGTTTTAAGCTCTTCTCATCTTCGATGAAATCCCCCAGCGAAGACTCCTCTTCCTCTCCTACCGGCATCTCGAGGGAACTCGGGTCCCGCTCGACTTCCATGATTTCTCTTACCTTATTTTCCTCTATTTCAAGGAAAACGGCAAGTTCTTTTACGGACGGTTCCCGTCCGTTTTCCTGGGTTAAAATCCGCATCGCCCGGTGCATCTTGTTAATGGTCTCCACCATATGCACGGGGATACGGATAGTTCTTGACTGATCCGCGATGGCACGTGTGACAGACTGCTTAATCCACCAGGTTGCATAGGTGGAAAATTTATAGCCCCTGCGCCAGTCGAATTTATCGACCGCTTTCATAAGCCCGAGATTTCCTTCCTGACATAAATCAAGAAATGTTAGTCCCCGGCTTACATATCGTTTTGCAATGGATACCACCAGCCGGAGATTGCACTCGGAAAGCGTGTTTCTTGCCTGCTTCGCAGCATCGATGATTTTGTTCAATCCTGCACGTTCTTTGGCAGAGATTTTCTTTGAAGAAACGAGTTTTTCTTCCGCCTCTTTTCCGGCTTCGACTTTCTTTGCAAGATCTGCTTCTTCCTCTGCAGTAAGTAACGGAAAACGGCCGATTTCCTTTAAATACTGCTTGATTGGATCATCCGTTTCGACTTCATTTTCATCGAATTCATCTTCTTCGGAGGACATAGAATCATCTGAAGACATTTCGTCCTCGGAAGTCAGCTCTTTTTCAAATGCAATGGTCTCATCCAGCTCGGAAATGAATTCCTGATCGTAATCGAAATCCTCCTCCTGCATCGTTACATCCTCATACGAGTCCGCTTCATACGATTCACTTTCTTCCGATTCATTGTCTGCTAACTCAGTTTCTTCCCCTTCTTCCAAAATAGCCTGAATCAGTTCTTCTTTGTTAATCTGCATGTCTTTGCTGCTATTTTTCATCTGCTTTCTCATCTCGGAATCCCCCTTCTTTTACCGGTGTTTATTACCAGCTTATCTGGGAAAACAGATATTAAACAGCAACTAATGGTTGCATGTTTTTATTTTGTTCTCTCCAACAGGTAATTCTCCGCATTGAACCCATACTCTCTGCTGTGCAACACCAAAAAGCCTTCCATCCGGTCTGTTCCGATGCCATCGTTCCTATCTACCTCCAACACATACCATCCGTATAAATCTCCGAAACGGGGATCCGTTTTTAATGCTTTTACTCCAACCGCATAATCAACGATTTTCACCGATTCAGTGTCATATCCCCGTCTGGAAAGTCTGTCACCCATGCATGCCCCGGAAGAATACAAAAGCCGGATTCCAAGATCCTGTAAAATCGCAGAATTCACTTCGGACTGCGACTTTACAAGATCCAAAGCCAGCTTTTGAAATACCAGATTGCATTCCGATTCCGTAAGAGAACCAAAGGAACGTTTCCCGAAAAAAAGAAGACTGTCCAGAGATATGTTTTCGATTTTAATTGGAAACGGAACTTCCCCGTTTTGGCATCCCCCTCCGACATAGCATCTAACCGTTCCAGGAAGATATTCTCCGTCAGAAAGTATATACCGATATTCCGTAGCACTTCCGTTTTGACCGATTACCATCCGCCGAAAAGTATTCTTCTCTCCGAATGGTTTGGGCGTAAACTCATGTACCTCAGTAAGAGAACTCATCTGCTTCTTTAATATCGCTCTTTTGTCTCCATCCCCGCCGTATAGCAAACACGAACGCACAACAAACAAAAGAGCAAAAACTCCAAGCAGTACAGATAAGGAAA
>CADANR010000082.1 GCA_902789265.1 uncultured Lachnospiraceae bacterium
CTGATGCCGTATAAGAAGGCGCTGAAGAATTCGAAGGAATAAAACAAGAGTGATTGCAGATTAACTGTTTTTTTCAGGTGGAAGAGAGGAAAAAAGATGAATGAACTTGTCCTGATAATAAAAGAGCAGACGGAAATGCTTCTTCGGAATATGTACGAGCAGGTTAACCATGCGGATTTAAACTGCATGACAGAGGATGTAAATAACTCCAGATTTCTGTTTCATATGATTCATTCCATGGACCGGTATTTCATCAATCCCTTTGATTATGATTATTCTCCGGTGTATGAGTTAATTGGTGTGAACGAGGATTACAGTATTATTTCCGAATCACGCGAAGGATATATCGGGAATGACGGATTCGTTGTTCCGAGAGAAAAATTACTGGCCTATATGGATTACGTGCGGGATAAAGTGAATGCTTATCTGGACGGACTTACTGATGAAGACCTTAAGGAAAAACCGAAGGACTGTCCGTATACGAGAATGGAATTGATCTTAGCACAGAATCGTCATGCCATGTTCCACTGTGGAATGTCGGAACTTGTGACATTTGAGGTGGCAGGAGAGTGGCTTGAATATACCGGAATTAAGTATGTTGGAAGATAGATTTTTACCGGGTTAGTTATTAGTGATTGCTGATTGGAAATTTTGAAAAAATAGTGCTTATGGGTAACCGGAATCAGTGAAAGTTTGAGGGAATGAAATGAGCGAAAACTGGGCAAAAGACAGTGACGTGATTTATGAGCGGTTTGCAGCCGGAATTGATGATGCCATTAGTAACGGCGAAGAGTTAAAATGCGCGGACCGGGATTTGCAGTACGGAATCAAACTTCAGAATGAAAGACTGAAAAAACACGGTCTCAAATTGAAATACAAGCTGACTCCCAGAGGAAGTTTCACGGAAGGATTGTCATTGGGAGCAAAATGGAATGACGGACATTATGTAAACCGACTGGAAGCGCGAACCTGCACAAAAGACGAAGCATATTATCAGGGAGACAAGATTCTGTTTCGCAAGAATCAGAAAGCTACTCTTTACCAGACGGTTACGGATACGACTGCACCGAATGATATTGCAGGAGATGAATATGTCTGTCCGGACTGCGGCGCTGTTTCCAGGGTAGGAGAGCTTTTGCAAGGCTGTCCGTCCTGCGGCAATCAGTTTAAGATGAGTGAACTCTATCCGAAGGTTTCCAATTACTATTTCAATCCGGATCTCGGAAGAACGGAAGGGGAACTTGCCGGACTCGCAGTGCCGACTATCATTATTACGACCGCGGTAGTCTATTCACCCATGCTGGAGCTGGCACAGTTAAGTGCCATCAGCAGTCAGTTTACCAAAGCAAGTAACCCGTATCAGTCCATGCAGTCAACAGGAACGGCTTTGGGCTTATTAATCTGGGGACTTATTTTGGCGCTCTTTGCCGGTCCGATTGCCGGCTGGATTATTACCGCCATCATATACATGGTCCGCTTGGGTTCTTTTGCAGCGGAACGGATTCCGATGGCAAAATACTTAGGGTGCCAGCGGGAATTCGAGAATTTCATGAAACAGTACTCGCCGGAATTTTCCTATGAATTTGATTCATGCGGATGTGCATGTGGAGGATACCTGTTATCTGAACGGTAAAATTACCCGTGTCCATGATGTGTTGAAAGTTGTTATGAGAAAGAATGTAACGAAGCCTGTGGACATGCGGTTTAAAATAACAAGCATCCATTGTCCGACATGCGGCGGAAGTTTTGATGCGACAAAGAATAAAATCTGTCCGTATTGCTCTAATGTGTACCGAATGGAAGATATAGACTGGTCGGTGGAGATGCTTGGAAGGTAAGATGCAGTCTTAACACAGTTTCCGGATTGCTTCGCCGACTCCGTTATGGTCGTTATCCGATACGGTCATCTTACACATGGATAAAATTTCCGGTTCTGCATTTCCCATGGCTACGGGGAAACCTACGGTACCGAGCATTTCGCGGTCGTTATCGGAGTCGCCGATTCCGATTGTATCTTTTAAATCAATGTGCAGCCTGTTTGCCAGAACCTGCAAACCAAGAGCTTTGCTGACACCGGGTGCTGTCATTTCAAGAATGGTATTGCCGACCGTGGCAAAGCAGAGCGGCAGATTTTTTAATTCTTCAAATGCAGCTTCGCGGTTCGGGTTGGTGCGAAAGTAAATATTCACTTTCGGAATAGAAATTCTTGCAGCGGCTTCTTTGGACATATCCGGAACTTTCTTTGCCATCTCTTCGAATAACGGCTGATAAACTCCCATATTGTAATCGTCCATATGTGTTACCTGATCAGCACGGGCAGTGGAATCGACTGCAAGAAAATGCGTCATGCCGTCATACTTCTTTGCTACATCGCTGATTCTTACGGCATATTTCGACATAATCTCTTTGCTGAAAAGCACTTTATCCTCTTTGAAATCATAAACCACCGAACCGCTGCAGCAGATTCCGTAGCGGATGGAGGGAAGCGTTTTAAGATACGGGCGGATTTCAATTACCGCACGACCGGAGCAGTATACCACATCAACTCTTTTGGATGCAGCATATTCGATATCCCGGATCGTATCCGGATGAAGTGTTTTATCTGATTTTAAGAGGGTGCCGTCCATGTCGACAGCGACAAGTTTATACATTTTTTCATTCCTTAATTATTTAAAACGGCTTTACACACCTCGGGGGAGGCTCTCTAGAACACGAGCAAAGCATGGAATAAAGTCCTACGATAGAGTATGAATTGCGAGCTTCTACGAGACTTCCCAGAGGTGTGCAAAGACGTAAGACAAGCCAATTTATAAAATATCAACCCACGTAAAAAAAGTCAACGGAAAATCATTTCGCTAATATATTGTTAATTTCTATCAATTTAGTTATAGATTTTATATCTTACGGCTAATATAATGATAACAGAATTAGTAATAACTACTAATTACGATTCCGAAAGAATTCCCCTTTTACACAAACAGGAGCCTCGAGGCAGTTGCCTCGGGGCTTTTGTTTTAATACCTTTATATGATTTCTTAATATGATTTATGGTATACTTGTTATTGTTAAGGAGAGCGACAGCATATGTATACTTTTATTTTGATTGTACATATCATTTTATTAATTGCTTCGATTGTATTTATCGGTATTGTTCTGGTGGAAAAAAGTAATGACACCACGAAGTATCTGTTTTGTGCAACAATCTGCAGTTTTCTTACCATACTCGGATATATTCAGGAACTGTTAGGTATTGATAAATCCTTAACCTTATTCAGTATTAAAATCCAGCTTCTCGGATTAACATTTTTAATCTCCTTTATGATTTTTTTCGCGACAAGAATTCGAAATTATATTACGCCGACACCGGTCCGAATCGCGGTTGTTGTGGTGGATTTGATTTTTCTGACGCTGATTCTGACTGCGGAATATCATAAGCTGTTCTTTAAAAGCATCGATTTCGTGCAAACCGGATTTTATCCGCATATCGTTGTGGAAGAGGGGATTGCATGTAAGCTTTCCCAGATTTACAACGTGGGACTCGGAGTCTGGTTTTCCGTTATTGCCATCATGGATTTCAAACGACAGAATAAATCTTCCCTGATTTATCTTTTGCCGTTTTGTTTCGTGCCTACCGTGATTTCAGTGATTTTTTTCTATACTCTTACCCCGGAAAGAATGGGTTTCAATCCCGTTCCGGGTTCTATAGTAATCGGTATGAGTTATCTGATTTTCATGGTTTACAAGTTCCGTCTTCTCGATACAAAGCAGCTTGCCAGGGACAGTATTGTAGAGTCGATAAACGAAATCTATCTCGTTACTGATGTATCGAAAAATCTTCTGTTTGCAAGCAGCACAGCTTATAACAAGATTCCGGATCTCAGGAAGCCGGAAAAGGCTGAAGAGTGGATTCAAAACATTTATAACAATAACCGGGATAATATGGAAATTGACGGAAGGCTTTATCAGGTTTCCGTTTCAACCATCTACGACAGGAAGGCATTGAAAGGATACAGTCTTTGGCTTTTTGACAAAACCGAAGAATACGAAAACACCAAACGCCTAATCGAACTGAAAAATCAGGCAGAAGAAGCATCCCATGCCAAGACTCTTTTTCTTGCGAATATGTCTCATGAAATCCGGACTCCGATTAATGCCATTATGGGAACTACGGAGATGATCTTAAGAAGTAATCCGACAGATGAAGTTATGTCGATGGCAAAGGATATCAAGGGCGCCGGCAACCAGCTTTCCTCCATTATCAGCGGTATTCTCGATTTTTCAAAAATCGAGTCCGGTGAGTTCGAAACCGTAGAGGTAAACTATGATACAGCTTCCTGTATCCGGGAGATAATTAAAGTGATTGCCCCGAGAATAGAAAAGAAGGGAATAGCATTTATTACCGATATTTCGGAAACAATTCCGAAAGGTCTCCGCGGAGATGCAACGCATGTAAGACAGATTCTGAATAACCTTTTGGACAACGCATGGAAATATACGGAAAAAGGGCAGATTATTCTGACAATCGAGTCTAAGGAAATCGAAGAGAGCAATTCCGAAGTGCTTATTTATTTCACGGTAGAGGATACAGGTTGCGGAATCAAGGAAAAGGCGATTCCGAGTATTTTTGACAGTTTCCAAAGACTGGAACTGAGGAAGCATGCGGATATTCAGGGTACCGGACTGGGGCTTGCCATTTCGAAAAAGCTGGTTGAGAGCATGGGAGGGGAAATTTCGGTAGAAAGTGTTTACGGAGAAGGAACCAAATTTACTTTCTTTGTAAAACAGCGCATCTGGGATCCGGCTCCGATGGGTAAACTTATGCAGCAGAAGGCAGAAAAGGAAGACGATTATAACAAGAAAACCTTTGTGGCACCGGATGCAAGAATCCTTTGTGTGGATGATAATTTTACCAACAGAAAGGTTATCAGGGAACTGTTATCAATTTATAAGATCCGTGCGGATGTTGCGGCAAGCGGGGCGGAGTGCCTTGAAATTTTGCGTGCGGATTCTTCCTACCATTTGATTTTTATGGATTATATGATGCCGGAAATGGATGGTATTGAAACCGTAAAGAAGATGAACAAAAGTATTCCCGGAATTTCACGAATTCCCGTTGTAGCATTGACTGCGGATGCCGTTGTAGGTGTTAAGGAACTGCTTTTAGGAAGCGGTTTTAAGGACTATGTTGCAAAGCCCGTGGAACTTCCGGAACTTGAGAAGATTCTGATTCGGTACCTGCCGAAAGAGATTGTGACTTTTGTTGGAAGCAAAACAGAAGAAAAGGATAATAACATGAAAATCAATTTACCAAATGTAGACGTGAATGCCGCGCTTTCGAGATACGGTGGAGACAGGGAACGATATTTAAGGGCATTAAGCTATCTGGAGGAAGACGGCGGAAAACAGCTGGTACGAATGAAAGATATGCTTAAGAAAAAGGATTACGAGGGCTTTGGATGTGAAGCACATGCGGTCAAAGGTCTTACGCTCGGAGTAGGCGCCAATAAGGTGTCGGACCTTGCAAAGGGAGAAGAATTTGCCGTGAAAGAAGGCAGATTCGATGATGTAAATGAGACCGCAGAAGTATTCTTTAATGAATATGAACTTCTCCTTGCAAACATTCGCCTGGCACTGAAAGAGAGCGGTTTTAAGACCGGTTCCGAAGATAATGGAAAAGATGAAATAACGGATGAAAACGGGACAGATGCATCAAATCTTCGGGAACTTTCTGACGAGGAACGGAAGAGTCGTTTAAATGAAATTACAGAGGCACTGGATTTACTGGATCAAAGCAGTGCAGAGAAAGGGATTAAAGAAATCCTAGATACAAAATTAGAGGAGAGCACGAAGAGGGAATTAAAATCGGCACTTAATGATGTTCGTGATTTTGAATATGAGAATGCGAAAAAGATAATTGTAAGATTGCAGCAGTAATTTATTAATTCATTATGTGAGCGTCAAGTTAATCATTGTCAAATATATCAATGCTTCTTATACCCGGTCTTGGATCCATCCTGACCGGTTTTCTTTTTGCTCTCGGATTTCTTACCATCGGTCTTTTTGCTTTCCGCCTTATTTTTGCTTGCCTTCCCGGGATCCAAAAGCGTTACCACGCGTCCTAAGGAAGTTACTTTTACGGACTTGAATTCGGTCAGCATTTTACTGAAACGATTGTATCCGTAATTCTGTACGTCGAAGGTCGGATAAATCTTGCATAAATTCTGATTGAGCTGTCCGGTATTCATTGTGTGGCCTTCAGTCTTTAAGAGAATATTGATGACTTCATTCTCAATGGCATCCAAAGAAATCGAAGCTTCCTGAAGGTAAGCCGAAACATGATTGTCGGTATTTACCAATTTTAAAGAAGGGAACTGCTCCAGGAATTTGGAAAACTTGGTATAGCCGTAATTTCGAATATCGAAAGCGGGATCCGATTTGGTAATGCGGCTTCCGAGTTCTCCGATGTCCATCATATTTCCGTCCACACCGTTGTTCATGATGATTTTTGCAATCATGGATTCGAGAGCGGGAAGAGGAGTGATACCGTCTTCTTCCTTGTTTTCCGAATCTGCATCGGCATCGGTTTCCGTTTCATTAATCGTATCGTCCCAGAGTAAATCGAGGAAGAAGAAACGCTCACAGGATACACGGAAGGGTTCCGGTGTTTTGGATTCACCCATTCCGATAACCGTCATGCCGGCTTCACGAAGTCTTACCGCAAGGCGGGTAAAATCACTGTCGGAGGTTGCCAGGCAGAAACCGTCAACCTTGCCGGAATACAGAATATCCATGGCATCGATTATCATTGCGGAGTCCGTGGAATTCTTGCCGGTTGTGTAATTGTACTGTTGTACGGGATTGATGGAATGAGATAAAAGTGCTGATTTCCAGCTCTTATTATTGGTACGGGTTAAGTCGCCGTAGAGACGTTTATATGTGATGGTTCCGTATTTACCGAGTTCATCGATAATAATCTTGATGTATTTTGCAGAGATATTGTCTGCATCAATTAAGAGGGCAAATTTCTTTTCGTCCATTTTAAGCTCCTTTTTGGAATCTGTTTCTCCTGTCTTTTTTCACATTCTGTTGTGATTCAAAACAACCATAACTATTTTACCATACCGGCAGCCGTATTGCAAAATATCGTATGAAATACGGCACTTTTTGCAGGGAACGAAGAAGTTAATTGCATTAAGAATTATCTGTTAAAAACACGAGATTTTTGATACAATTATTTTTGATTGTAAGTTTTATAATCGTGAATAATCAGGGAAAAAGGGGAAACTCATGAAGAATTCAAAAAGAGAACTTGAATATGCAAAAGCACATTTTAATGAAGTGCATCATACCACGATTAATCCCGAAGGGCCGGGTGTGGTGCGTGTCCATTTAATTCCGCCTGTAATCACCGGGGAAGAAATCGGTCCGAGCATAGCCATTATCAACGGACAGGATATTATTCCGATCGGCCCGGCGTGGAGTATTCTTCTTACGGAATTTATTGAAGAAGTCAATGTATACGACGGAAAAGAAATCACGGAAAGTGATTTTCAGTTAATCGAGAATCATACTTTTGCGCGGATGAAAAAGATTTATCCGCTGGTTCCGAAGTCCTTCTTCCGGAAAGATTTATTCCGTATCATGGATACTTTCAAGCGCATTGCATACAGGGAACCGGTGGATGAAGAAATCGGTTACTTAAGCATCGGTGATTATGCACCTTACATGAAGGCTCCGCACCGCATGGATCTGATGGTTTCGGCGATGGAGAAAAATGGCGAGTGGAACTGCAATCAAAGATGTGTGCATTGTTATGCGGCAGGACAGAGAAACTCCAAAGAAGAAGAACTTACCACGGAAGATTGGAAAGCAATAATTGCAAAATGCCGTTCAATCGGTATTCCGCAGATTACTTTTACCGGTGGAGAACCGACCATGCGCGATGATCTGCCGGAACTGATCGAGGATGCCAAGTGGTTCGTAACACGCCTTAATACAAACGGAATCAAGCTTACGAAAGAGTACTGCGATAAGTTAAAAGAGGTCTCCCTGGACAGCATGCAGATCACATTTTATTCGTATGATGAGCAGATTCATAATACCTTGGTCGGTGCGAAAATGTACTCAAGTACCGTTGACGGAATTAAGAATGCACTTGCGGCGGGAATCAGCGTCAGCATCAATACTCCGCTTTGCACACTCAATAAGGATTACTTAAAAACCCTTGAATTTCTGCATTCCCTGGGCGTTTTATACGTGACCTGTTCCGGTCTTATTACTACCGGAAATGCGGAGAAAGAGAATTCGGAAAAATTACAGCTTGAAACGGAAGACATGAAGGCGATTTTGAAAGAAGCCGTGGAGTATTGTAAGGAAAACGGAATGGAAATCAGCTTTACTTCTCCCGGATGGGTGGAGAATTCCTTCTGCGAGTGCCTCGGCATCAATCCGCCGACCTGTGGCGCATGCCTTTCCAATATGGCAATCACGCCGTCCGGAAATGTGGTTCCCTGCCAGAGCTGGTTAAATGATGATACACTCGGAAACTTCTTAAAAGATGACTGGGACAGAATCTGGAGCGGAGACCGGTGCAGGATTAGGCGCGAGTATTCCGCGAAGATGGAGGGATTATGCCCGCTTCGTAAATACAGGGAGGACACAGGTAATTCGGATAATTCGGATAGTGAAATGCAAAATGATACTATAACCCCGTCACCCAGTATCAAGGAGGGAACCGAAGATGAGAAGTAAAAAGAATATTACCCGGTTCCTGTTATGCCTTGCGGCAGTAATGTTTCTATGGATTGTACTGCCCGTTAAGGCTTCCGCTTCCGGGGATTTGGATGAAATCATAAACTATGAAATTACCGCGGTGGTGAATGATGATGCGACGGTACGACTTAATTATCACATTGACTGGAAGGTACTGGATTCGGATTCTGACGGACCGCTTTCCTGGGTAAAAATCGGTATCCCAAATAAGCATTGTTCCGACATTAAAGCACTCAGCGGAAACATTAAGGATATCGGGTATTTAAGTGACAGCGGATCCTATGTGAAGATTACGTTTGACAGGAACTACTATAAGGACGAGATTGTTTCTTTTGATTTTGCGCTGACACAGGATTATATCTATGAAATGAATCTTTTAACGGACGGGGAAACGGTCTATCAGTTTACGCCGGGATGGTTTGATGAAATCAATGTCGACAGCCTGGTGATTCACTGGAAAGGGGACAATACAATCAGCGTCACTCCGGCAGCAATTATGGACGGGGGATATTATACCTGGGAAACGTCGCTTCCGAAGGGGGCTCAGTTTCAGATAAGCGTTACCTATCCGAATGATGCCTATAATTTCAGCAAGGATAAAAAGGTTGTCGGTCAGTCAAAGTTTGACAAGTTCTGGAATGAGTACGGAGCACTGGTTGCGATTTTCGGAGCAATGGCCGTGTGTCTTATCTTTATCTTCGGAATTAAGCTGATAGCAGATCTAATCGGCTGGGTAACCTCTGCAGGCTTCAGTAAAACGACGAGCAAAATCCAGCGTACGGTTATTGAATATTATCCGAGCTGTCCGGGTTGCGGTGCTCCGAGACCGGAAGGAATGGAAAACTGTGAATACTGCGGCATGAACTTTGTGAAGTCCGAAAAAATCGTGGAAGAGAAGAATGTTCCGAAGAAGTTTAAAGACTTTAAGGATGAGATTTTCGGACACAGTGATGCCGGAACCTACCGGGTTTCCTCTTCGCCGAATACCTATGTTCGTGTGGCGAACATAATTGTTCCTGCACGTACTTCCTTTGCAAGTTATGTGAGTGCGCAGAATGCAGCTTCGAAAAGCCGAGGGGGCGGCGGACATTCCGGCTGCGCACATTCTTCCTGCGCATGCGCCTGTGCGTGTGCCTGTGCTGGCGGCGGTCGTGCCGGATGTACGACGAAGGATTT
>CADANR010000083.1 GCA_902789265.1 uncultured Lachnospiraceae bacterium
ACCATTACCGGATCGGAGCACACGGTCCCCGTCCATGCCACGGTCATGACGTTGGCATGTCCTTCCTCGTCTGCACAACTAATTAATACCGCCGGTAACGGATATAACATATTGGATGGTTTCCAGTATTGTCTTGCCATATGTACCTCCTGTTTTTAATCGAGTAGGGAAGACTTGTCGCACCCTACTCGCTGCGCCGCCCGCGTCCGGCTTTAGCCGGAATACTTCATTGCGCGGGCGTGTGCATCTAAAACCCGCACAAGTCTGAACCTGTGCGGGTATTCAAATTGCTTTCGGTAATTATCACCTTTTTTGCGTAAACTATTTACGTCCCTTTGTCTTAATCTCTTCAGTCACGAGTTTGACAAACTCATCAAATTTCACGGTTGTGGTCTCTTTCTCGCCGTGCAGACGATAGGAAATCTCGCCGGCTTCCGCCTCATTCTTTCCGACTACCACAATGTAAGGAACCTTCTGAATCTGTGCCTCTCTCATCTTGTAACCGAATTTCTCGGATCTGTCATCAATATCCACACGGACGTCAGCATCAAAGAGTGCATCATAAACCTTCATTGCATATGCATTCAGTTCTTCGTCATCATTCTTAATCGGCAGAACCTTAACCTGCACGGGTGCAAGCCAGGTCGGCAGATTACCCTTGGTCTCCTCAAGAATATAAGCCATGAAACGGTCGATGGAACCTAAAATCGCACGATGCAGTACAACAGGTGTTTTCTTCGTTCCGTCATCATCGATGTAAGTAAGCTCAAACTTCGCAGGTAAGCAGAAGTCAAGCTGGCAGGTGGAAAGCGTAATCTCCGCACCTACGGCAGGCTTTACGTTTACATCAAGCTTCGGTCCGTAGAATGCAGCCTCACCGATTTCCTCGGTATACTCGATACCAATCTCGTTTAAGGTCTGACGAAGTGCTTCCTCAGCGTTATTCCACATCTCATCATCGGGATGATATTTCTTCGTATCCGCCGGATCCCTTAAGGAAAGTACGCATCTGTAATCGGTAATGCCGAAGTCCTCATAAGTTGTAAAAATCAAATCACAGACATTCTTAACCTCATCCTTGATCTGCTCCGGTGTTACGAAAATATGGGAGTCATTCTGGCAGAAGTGACGTCCTCTCTCGATTCCCTTTAAGGTTCCGGAAGACTCAAAACGGAAGTCATGTGCAATCTCCGCCAGACGAATCGGCAGCTCTTTATAGGAGTGCGGACGGTTTGCGTAAATTCTCATATGATGCGGGCAGTTCATCGGACGAAGGACAAAATTCTCGCCTTCCACTTCCATTGCCGGGAACATGTTCTCTTTATAATGATCCCAGTGACCGGAAGTCTTGTATAAATCAACCGTACCGACGCAGGGCGTAAGTACATGCTGATAACCGAGCTTCTGCTCTTTTGTACGGATGTAATTCTCAAGTTCCTGCCAGATAATATATCCGTTCGGTAAGAACATCGGAAGTCCGCGTCCTACCAAATCGTCAGACATGAATAACTGCATGTCCTTACCGATTTTTCTGTGATCACGCTCTTTTGCTTCCTCAAGTAATTTCAAATGTTCTTCAAGTTCTTCCGGTGTCGGGAAGCAGACTCCGTAAACACGGTTTAACATCTGCTTTGTTGCATCGCCCTTGAAGTATGCACCGGAGTGCTTTACAAGCTTGAAATTGCGGCAAAGCTTTACGTTATCTACGTGAGGTCCGCGGCAAAGATCGGTAAAATCGCCCTGGTCATAGCAGGTGATGGTTCCGTCTTCCATACCGGAAATCAAATCCATTTTATACGGGTCATCCTTGAACATCTCAAGTGCTTCCGCCTTGGTGATTTCACGGCGGTAAATTTTAACGCCGGTCTTTGCAACCTTCTTCATCTCTTTTTCGATTGCTTCCACGTCTTCGTCGGTAAGCATCTTATCGCCGAGATCCATATCATAGTAGAAGCCTTCTTCCACTACGGGTCCTACCCAGAATTTTGCATTCGGATACAAATGCTTTACTGCCTGCGCCATCATATGTGCACAGGAGTGGTTGAGTGTGTTTAATCTTTCGTCTTCCTTGAAATTAACCATCTTTGTTTCTCCTTGTTCTGTATATGTTTATTGGTTCTGTATATGTTTCAGCCGGAATAAAAAACACCCTTACTCACAAAGAGTAAGGGTGCATCTTTCATACACGGTTCCACCTTACGATTTCACTTGGGTCAGTCGGTAACGGGACTAAACGGAAAGACTTGTAATGCATCTGCATTTTTCTCGTCTTCGGCTCGGGAGTGGTTTTCTCGTTTTCTTTATCCGGCAATTTCCAGCCATGATTGCCTTCTCTGTTGGTAAAGCGGGAACGATACTTGTCTCCGTCATTGCTTTTATCCTAACAAAGAATATCATAAAAAGCCGATAAAATCAAGTTTTAATACCCTCTTCCGTAGAAATCCTCATCCACGGTACGTTCCTTCACTTTCTTTCCGGAGATTTTATGATCGATGATCGCCGAGAAATAACTGTCTCCGCGCTGGTCGTAAATCGTAATCATACCAAGGTACAGGCCCGAATCGAGTTTTTCCTCCGTAATCTTCGTAAACGGGTTAATTTTAACCGTCTTTCCTTCTTCCTCGGATTCCGTATTGTAAGCATAGTTTACGGTCTGATAAATCGGGGTGATTTTGTCACCGTTTTGAAGTTTCTGACTGTTGTTGGAACTGATCAGATAATTATCGTTCGATTCCTCTTCCGGAATCAGACGGACTTCTTTAATCGCAAACTCCTCACTGTCCCTGTCATAGGAAAACAGCAGATATGCAGGCTGTCCGTTATAATCCACTCTTGATACATAATCCACACCCGAGTTTGTCGAGGATGCGACTTCAACGGAAAGCGGAACACCGTCGAGGAAAATCCATGTACCGTCAAAATCCGCACGAAGATTACCGTCTCCGTCAAGATATGCAAGCTCGTCACTTCCGTAATACGTCATGGTGTAGGAATCTTCATCATACTGATAGATGCAGAAATCGTAACCCTGAATCATACTCTGCAATTCATCGCTGACCTGGAAAGAAAAGCCGTCCTGATCGATTTTTGGTTCCGTTTTTTCAAACGCATGGAAAATGGAAGGATCCAGATTTTTCGGCTCTTTGTCCGTATATTTTTTCAGTTCTTCTTTCATATCATCCGTAAGGCAGCCGGCAATTTTATAAAAATACAGATTCCTTACGTTTTCGTCTTCACAGACAAGATACTCGTATTTCAGGAAAAGATAGAGGCTGTCAAAGCAGTCCATATAACCGGGAATATATACCGCGAGGCCCTCCGCATCGGAGAGGCTTCCGTTCTGCCGGTTGTAGATGACTGCCTCATCTATCAGGTTCGATATTTTGGAACATTCCTCCGGATAATCCTCTACCAGATTATCCACGTAATTTGCCAAATCCACCTGATTATAGTAGTTGTAAGCATCTCCTGCAAAATGCGTGGAATTCATTGCCGCACGGCCGATTCCGGCCAGTACGCTCATATCGTCGGCCGAGTCGGTCAGCTGTTTCTTGGCAAGTTCGCCGTATGCATCATAGACTTCCTCGCATTTTTCTGCATCCAGCAATGCCATCGCCAAATCGAAATTCATCATATTTTTCAGATTAACATTCTGCGTCATATAGCAGTCCGTATATTTGTCAACAATTTCACGCCCGACTGCTGCCGCCGACATTGTCGGATTATCGGATAAGGTCTGCAGGAAGGAATAATCCCAGCCGTCACCCGGCTCCGTTTCCTCGGCCAGAACATAATATTCGGCATATCCGTACAGGGCATGGGTTACCTCAATGGTTGACATCAGGCAGGCATCAAACGCAATGATGTCAAATTCCGGATTGTCAATGTCCGCTTTGCAGGAAGTCTGAAGTGCCTGCCGGATCTCCGCAATTGACATGGTTTCTCCGCCGAAAATGGAATCCACACCGTAACCGAACGGTCCGCCGCCGTGATCCCACAGAATCAGAACCATATGATCCGCCGCATATTCTTTTTTACAGAATCTGATGAAATCCGACAGCGTATCCGGATCGGTGGAACGTTCCAGCGGAAGGTTTGCCACTTCTTCAAAATCACCGCCGTGATATAAAAATCTCTGCGTGCGGTTCGGATTGACCATGGAATTTTCCCATCTTGTCGCACCGCCGGTCTGGATGACAACCGAAATATTATCATTCAAATCATTATCGATTATTTCATAAATGTCCGTACTTGCGGCACCGGGATCCGTCGTAACGACAGAATCCTCCGTAAGGGTATAGGAATACTCAACAGGTTTATTCGGATAATATAAGAAATCCGGAAGGTCTAGGGAATTGCTGTTCAGATCCTCCTCATATTGGTTTACAAGATCATATTTTCTCTGCTTTTTTTCAGCGTTACGCGCCTCCCGTTCCTCATGAATTTTAATCTGGGTTGTTTCGGAAAGGTCGTTTTCGTCATAATCCTCAAGATCCGCGCCGACTATGTAAACACAGAATGTCCAGGTATCATCGGCACCCGAAGGAGCCATTGCATCAATCCGTTTTGCTCCCTCTTCATCAATCGGGGACTGATCGTACAAAAGCTGAACATCTTCCACCGGTTCGTAACGGTTTTCGTAAAGAGAATTATGATACAAATACAGGCACCCGTAATAAATCATGAATCCGAATAAAAGTACGAATACCAGAGCCAATCCCGCCAGAGTGCTTATGATAAAAGGTTTGATAAAATAAAGCCGCAGAAATTTAATGAGAAACGGTGCATCCTTGTAATGTTCCTTTAATTCCGCACGTCTCCTCTTCTTTTCTTCTTTCCAGCGTCTCTTCCTGTCTTTTCCGGCCTGCTTTCGGGCAAGTTTTTTCTCGCGTTTCTTTTCCCTCTTTAACTGCTTTTTTTCACGCTTTAACTGTTTTTTCGTCTTGGTCTCAACCGTTATTTCCGGATCGGTACTTTCACATGCATTCGCAGTTTCGCCTACGTTTGTAGTTTCACCTACGTCTGTATTTTCGCCTACATTTGTAGTTTCATCCATAACTGTGGTTTCAACCGAGGTATCCTTCATTTCAGTATTTTCTTCCATCCGTATTCTCCTTTTCTGCTTCCCCTTTTTACTTCTTTGACTCCGTCTCCTTTTCCGGCATCGGTATTACCGCTTTATAATAATTATTCGCAATAATCAGCCTCGCATATTTCCATTTCTCACTGATGATTTGCTGAACTTCCTCTACATATTCATCATCCACGGTTATCCCTTCGTTCGGGGTAAACTCGCGCGTTCTTACGTCATATTGTCCCGCAGCCGTTACAAAACTGTAACCGCCGGAAACCGGAACAATGACAAGCGGCATCGTATAGGATGCTTTGTCCGCTTCATAGTTTGTTGCAAAAATATCGCGTCCGGAATAGAGTCTTGAATCATATTCCATTCCGAAAAGATTTGCCAGTGTCGGCATGATATCAATCGAAGAACAGGGCGTATCCACAATGACGGGTTCTTCCATGGCGGAACAGTAAATAATTAACGTGTTCTGATAACGTGAAATGGAATTCGGCGTGTCATCAATGCCGGACATGATTTTATAATAATCCGTGCCCTGCTCGACCATCGCGTACGGATAGTGATCCGCACCCATAACAATAACGGTATCGTCCAGGATTCCTGCCTCATCGAGTTTGTCAACCAGATACTCAAGCGCCAGATCCAGTTCCTTATTGGCCGCTTTATATGCCTGTACAACGGTCGGTTCATCGGGGAAAGCTTCCTTCGCTTCCTCTTTGTGTTTTCCGGACTGCGCATTAGCGCCCCACCCGTAATTGCAGTGTCCGCTGACGGTCATATAGTAGGTATGGAAAGGCTGTCCGGTCTCTTTCTGTTCCTCGATTGCCTCGTCAATCGTTGCCTCAATCATGAGATAGTCGGAATACGGCCATCCGCCAAGTTCCATCTTAAGGCCGTTGCCGATGCCTTTATAATCATATCCGAGATTCGGATGTGTCTTATCCCTGTCATAATAGGAATAGCCGGAATTGTGGTAGGCTCTGCATCTGTACCCTGCTGCTCCGAACATGTTTCCCGGTGCATACGGCATGTAATCGCGAATCGATGCAATAAAGGAATTTCCGCCCTCCATCCACATCGGAATAATGCCTGTCAGATTGGAAAATTCCCCGCCCGTTGTGGAAAGTGACCAGGAAGGCTGGTAGTAATCCGTAAAGACAAAACCTTCATTTGCAAGCTTATATAAAGTCGGTGTAAAATCCTTGTCGACAGCATACGGTGAAAACGCTTCTGCCGTTAAAAAGACAAGATTCTTTCCGGCAAAAATACCGGTATATTCGTTCTGTTTGGTCGGTTCAATGGAACCGAAATATTCATGCATGCTCTTTAATTTGCCGTTCGTTTCATTCTCGATTAACGATGCAAAATCAACCGTTGCATTGTATGCATATTCCTTCGGAGGTTCGGGTTCGGAAGGAATTTCAGAATTCTCTTCGCTGTTTCCTTCTTTTTCGTCAGGATCCTCTTTTCCACCTGCTGTCCCGCCGTCATTTTCAGAAGACATTTCCGAACTGTCCGGTACCGCTGAAGCAATCTCGGATGTCGTATTCTGATCCGTCCAAAGCACGTATTCGCCGCTCTCCAGTTTTTCCTCGGGAGTACCCAATGCCATATATGTAAGTTCAAGCCGGAAAGAATTTAAAAGCCCGATCTTCGGTACGGAGGTCGGAACGGTGAAAGAATATGTATAGACATCCGCATTCGGCCCGAGTCTTGAAAAAAGCACCGCTGCCGCAAACAGTCCCACAAAAGGAATCAGCACAAACGGAGTCTTTTTTCGCGAGACGGACTTCGGCGGAATGATTTTTTTCATGAAAATAAAGTAGATGATCATCGGCACCGCAAAGAGAATCTCATAGCCGATGTATTTCAGCGCAACATCCCAGACATTCGCCGAGAAATCCCCCATGACGCTTCCCGTCATCTGCAGAGAGTAGACGATACCATAGTAAATCTTATAAAAAACGTTGCAGTCAAATTCCACGCAGAATATGAGCCATAGTGCAAACATCGTGATTCCCGAAAGAATTCGCGACAACACGACTGGTTTTATCAGCAGGAATACAAATGCAAGAAGAAATCCCGTAGCCAGAGAAAATAAAACGGTCGGGAGTAAAGAAATATCCAAAAAAGTATTATATTGATCCAAGCCTTTCAGCAAAAGCTCGAGGAAGCAAATTGCAAGCGGATAGAATAAAAGCGATGCAAGATAGGATCCCCGGCTTTCATCGGTATTGCTCATTTTGTAAAATTCCCCTCAATCAGACAGGCAGAAGTATTCTCTCCTACTTATGTGTGAATTGTGTCCGGCATAAGCAGGAGATTTCTTTACGCTGCCCCATTCTTAAATGTAAATAATCCGCATAGAATTATAGCAGAATATTCTTATATTTTCCACGAAATTCTTTCTCCTTAAATGCATATGCAGATGCAATTCTCGTTTCTATTCTCATACGGCATATCCAATCCGGATACGGCCGTTCCTTTCCTTTCCTGCCCTGTACACCTGCTCTTTTTTCAGCTCTTCGATTGCAAGCCGGATGTCCTTTGCCGTAATCGAATTTAAATCGCTTTCCGAAATATCATCCGGATCCATTCCTGCAACACGTTCTGCCACGAAGCGCTGGCATTTTTCCAGGAAAACGCGTGCCTCTCTTCCGTTTCCGAAATCCTCCTCATGCTGACGTAAAGCAAAATATGCCTCAATCTCATGATCCGCTGTTTTCCCGAGTTGCAAGGAAGACAGTTTTGCAAGCCGGTGCACAATCTCCACCATTTCCTTCGGAGAATACGAATTGAAGAAAATTGTGGAATTGATGCGGCTGCTGATTCCGGGGTTCGATTGCAGGAATTCCTTCATCAGATTGTTTTTCTCGGATACTTCCGTACCACCGTAACCTGCAAAAATCACAAGTTTATCCGTTGCATGGTCTTCTAATTCCACCGCAAGCTGGGCCAGTGCTTCCTGCGAATAGACATCCATTCCGCTGTGCCCGCCACAGGTTAAGGAATATGCCTCATCGATAAAAATCGCATCATACTCCTGAAACAGTGCATGCACCTTCGGTGCCGTCTGCCCGACATATTCGCCCTTTAACTGAGTTCCGGTGATTGATATAAAACGATCCCCTTTTAAAAGCTTCTCCGATTGCATCATCTCTGTCATCATCTTCGCAACGGTTGTCTTCGCGGTTCCCGGTGCCCCGACAAAGAGATGGACGTTATGAAATCCCTTATCTG
>CADANR010000084.1 GCA_902789265.1 uncultured Lachnospiraceae bacterium
GTCTCGGATTTATTGTCATCGTCGGAGGTTAAGAAAATCACGGGGATTTCTTCAATGTCTTTTTCCTTCTCAAATTCCCGGACTTTATTCAGCGTCTCAAAGCCGTTTAATTTCGGCATCATGATATCCAGTAAAATCAAATCCGGAATATCTTCATGCAAAAAGTCAAGAAGTTCAAAGCCGGACCGGAAGGTCGTGACGTTGATGTCATTCTTGGTAAGTATGTTTTTGGCTATTTTTAAGTTGAACGGATCGTCGTCAACGAGTACAACGTGGTTTGGCATATACGGGTTATTCTCCTACATTTGTTATCATTTATTATTTATGCGGACGCTTCTGATTGCATATTTGTCTTGCTGTATAATGTGTAAAACATATTAAGTATACCATAACAGATTGCTTGAAATGAATAAAAATTACAATTATACTAAATTCGTATATGCCAAAATTATGGGATAATAAAGATAATGATTAAAAGGGCATGTATAAATATGCAGGATTATTGTTTTTTCGGCATTATTTAAAATGAGATTATGAGGAATAAAAGGATATGGAAAGAAGCAGGGGAAGTCTTGTACTTACGCTTTCAATTACATTTATACTAATGGCGCTTCTGGTTGTGTTTACCTCAAGGGTAATCTTCCGGAGTGTATTTTCTTCCGTGCAGGAATTGGGAGAAGATAAGGCTACCGCGATTACGGCGGATATGGAAAATTATCTGGATACCGCAAAGAGCGTTCTCTGGCTTACAGCGGATACCGTGGATCATATGGTTGCAAAGGATGCAACGGATGAGGAAATTGTGGAATACATTACCAGGGAATCCGCGAATACGGAGCAGCAGTTCGATGAAAGTTACACCGGTATTTACGGTGTAATCCGTGGCAATTACGTGGATGGTGTGGGCTGGGTGCCGCCCGAGGACTATGATCCGACTTCGCGTGACTGGTATAAAACCACGATTGCGGGGGATGGGGATGTTATTATCGTTTCGCCTTATGTGGATGCGCAGACCGGTAACGTAATTATTTCCGTGGGGCGTGCGTTAAGTGACAAAAAGAGTGCACTGGCATTGGATCTGACATTAAGCGGCGTTCAGGAAATCGTCGAGGATATTCATATTAACGGTTACGGTTACGGGTATGTTGTGAATAATGACGGGCTCGTTATTGCACATCACGACAGGGCTGAAAACGGTAAAAATTACAGCGAAATTCCGGAGCAGCAGGAACTGTTTCAGAAAGTTGCGGCAATCGGAAAAGGAAATTTCACGACTGTAATTGATGGCGAGAAAAGTACGGTTTTCGTAGATACGGTAATGGACCAGTGGTACCTGGTCATCATCACAAAGAATTCCGAACTTTTCAAGGCGCCGAGAGAACTCCTTGTTATAAGCATTATGATTACTGCGCTGGTTTATCTTCTGATTTCCGGTTTCTATATTCTGGGATATCGGAATGAGCAAAGATCGAATGCCCGTATGGAAGAGATGAAGGAAATCGAGCGGAAGAAAGATTATGAGGCAAGAGTTTTAAAACTGGAAAAATATGCCGCAGATTCCGCGAACAAGGCGAAGAGTGATTTTCTGGCGGATATGAGCCACGAAATCAGGACGCCGATTAATGCAATCTTAGGCATGAACGAAATGATTCTGCACGAATCGAAGGAAGAGGAAATTCTGGACTACGCGGGCAGTATCAAGAGCGCCGGTACGACGTTATTATCGATTATCAATTCAATTCTGGATTTTTCAAAAATCGAAGACGGCAGGATGAATCTTGTCCCTGTGGAGTTCGAAACGGCGGGACTTGTAAGCAGCATTGTGAATTCCATCAGTGAACGTGCAAGGACAAAGGGACTGGAACTTAAGGTAAATGTGGATGAAAAAACGCCGTCGATTTTGCTTGGGGATGATGTCAGAATCAGCCAGGTCATTATGAATCTTTTGACAAACGCGGTCAAGTATACCGAGAGGGGATGGATTTTATTTAAGATTACGAATCTCGGCGAAAAGGACGGGGTGGCAAATTTACTTGTGTCCGTGAAGGATACCGGAATCGGAATCCGGAAGGAGGATATCGACAAGCTGGCGGTTTCGTTCGAGCGCGTGGATGAAAAAAGGAACCGCCATATCGAGGGAACCGGGCTTGGGATTTCGATTGTGACGAGACTTTTGGAGATGATGGGAAGCCGGCTGCAGGTGAAGAGCGAGTATGGCGTGGGATCTGAATTTTTCTTTGAGCTGCCGGTCGAAATCGTGGATCCGACACCGGTTGGAAAATTCAGTGTAAGCAGGGGCGCGGCCGTAAAGGATGCGGAGAACAGGATTGCTCTCAGGGCACCCGGGGCGCGGGTTCTTTTGACGGATGATAACGAGATGAACTGCAAGGTGGCGGCGAACCTTCTGAAATTATTCGGGATTAAACCGGATATTTGTACGTCCGGGCGAGAGGCAATTGTGAAGATGGCGACGGAGCATTATGATATTCTGTTCCTCGATCATATGATGCCCGACATGGACGGAATTGAGACGCTGAAGGCTCTGCAGAAGAAGGAACTGACGAAGGATACGAAAGTGATTGCGCTGACGGCGAATGCCGTGGTCGGTGCGAAGGAGCAGTATTTATCTGCGGGCTTTGATGATTATCTGTCGAAGCCGATTCAAATCCCCGAGATGGAGAAGATGCTTTTAAAGTACCTGCCGGAGGAGGTGAAAGAAAGCGTTTCGGTGGAGGATGAAACGGAACTTTCAAAGACCGGAGATACCGGAGTGAAGGCTTCGGAAGGCGTAAATACCAAGGAAAACGCGGATGGCGGCGTGAAGGCTTCGGTTGGGGATATTGTGAAAAGCGATAAAACGAAAGATGGCGGTTTGGAAGCGGACGATAAAAATATTGGGCTGATTGAAAAAGACTATACATATATGGTTGCTGCTGAAATAAAGCCGGAGGAAAAATCGGAGAAGGTGGCGGATTCCGAGAGAATGGCAAAACTTCGTGCACTCGGAATAAATGTGGATGAGGGCATTAATTATTGCGGCGGAGATGAAGAATTCTATATCGAAATCGTACGTGATTATGCGGATGCAACAGAGGAAAAGATTCAGGAGCTGGACGAATTCCTGAAAGCGGATCATTTAAAAGATTATAAGATTCTGGTGCATTCTGTGAAGAGTTCTTCGAAGACCATCGGTGCGATGGAACTTTTCGAAAAAGCAAGAGCGCTGGAGCAGGCTGCTGCAGCGGAGGACCGGGAGTATCTGGACGAAAATCATGAGACGGTGATGAAGGAATATCGGGAGTTTACGGAAAATTTGCGAAATACAGGGGTGATTTAGTTAATGTCGCCACAGGGACAGTCCCCGTGGTGACATTTTTGTGTTATAATGTCTTCTATGGAAGAGATAAACGGACAATGGATACTGATGGGAACGGACTGGAAAGATCCTTCCTGCTTTCACACAAGCGCAGAACTTACGGACTTCATTGAGAAAGTAGGCTTTCTGCCGCTATTCGATAATGAAATATCAGGGTTTTCCGTAGAGAATCATACGGATCCAACGCGCTGGTGGAGCGACAGTCCGGAGACGGACCCGTGGAACTGGCGTACGGTTATCGCGAGAGAAGGCCGTATCGCATACGGGAAATTCTTCGGAAAGAAGGCAGGTTTTATCTCGAAAAAATGGTTCCCGTATTTTGCAAACATGCGTCGTGACGGATATGATTTTGATGCACTTTGGGACGATGGAAAGGCATCGCTTAAGCAGAAGAAAATCATGGATTTATTCGAAGGCGATACGAGACTTTTTTCCTATGAAATAAAGGAAAAGGCAGGCTTCGGAAAAGGCGGGGAAAAAGGCTTTGAGGGAACGCTCACGGATTTGCAGATGCACGCATACCTTTGTATGCGGGATTTTAAAAAGCGCGTGAACAAAAAGGGAATCGAATACGGTTGGGATGTAGCGATTTATACAAAACCCGAGCAGATTTTCGGATATAAACATGTTACGAAGGCATACAAAGAATCGCCGGAAGAGTCGCGAGAGCGTATTGTAAAGCAGATTAAAAAATGCTATCCGGACGCTGAAGATGCGGTGATTCGAAAGATTATCAAGTAGAGAGTAAGGGTTTGATTTTTGAAAAACAGGAGGGGTTGCAATGGTAGATATTATCGAGGTTTTTACACAGAGCAGCATACGGATAAAATATGAGAACTGGGTGATTTACGTGGATCCGTTCGATATGAAGGAGGAGCCGAAGGATGCGGATTTCATCTTCATCACGCATAATCATTATGACCATTATTCACCTGATGATATTGAAAAAGTAATGTGCGGGAAGACTACGTTGATTGTTCCGGAAAAAATGGTGAGCCGGGCTCAGGACCTGCCCGGACTTGCGGGGAGAGTCGAGGGTGTTAAGGTGGATACCTATCATGTTGTGGAGGATCTGGAATTTGAGACGGTGCCTGCCTATAATCTGACAAAGGAATATCATCCGAAGAGCGCCGGATTCGTGGGCTATATTCTTTGTCTCGGAGACCACAGGGTTTATATTGCGGGTGATACCGATGCTACACCGGAGGCGAAAGAAGTAGACTGTGACATTGCACTGGTTCCGATCGGCGGTACATATACCATGAATGCCCATGAGGCTGCGGGGTTAATTAATCACCTTCAGCCCAAGGTTGCAATCCCGACGCATTACGGCAGTATTGTGGGTTCTTATGCGGATGCGGGGGTTTTTGAAAAGGAAGTAAAATTCCCGGTGAAAGTGGTTGTGAAAATTAAGGAATAAATGTCACCATGGGGGCAAATTGTCAGCTGCGCTGACAACTTTAGTCCCTGTGGCGACAATCTCAAATTGAAGGGTAAGGAAAATGCTGAATTTACTGTTAACATCTAATGCATTGACTGAAGAGCAGTCAGAAGAGGCTATCAATAAACTGGAGGAAATCCTGGAAACGGTAAAGTCCATCGGAAGCTGGTACGAAAGTCTGGGCACAGCCGGCAAAATTATTGAATTGGTTCTTACAACGCTTGTTGCGGCAGTGATTGTAATGATCATTCTCAGAATTTTGAGCCATGTGTTCAAAAAATTCCTTAAGAGCAAGAAGAACATCCAGCTACGATTTTTGGTAAACATTATCCGAATTGCAGTAGTAGTAATCGGTGTCATATGGGTACTTACCAGTTGCGAGGCGACGGCTTCCGTCGGTAAGATGCTCTTCCAAGGAACTGCAATCATCGGTGCCGTCATCGGTCTGGCGGCCCAGCCGATTATCAAGGATTTGTTCTGCGGTCTCATGATCAGTATCGGAAAACCGTTTGAAATCGGTGACCGGATTGAGTTGGAAAACGGCATGGCCGGAATCGTTATGGATATTACGATGAGACATGTGGTACTTCGAAAAATCGATACCGTCGACATTATCATACCGAACAGCAAATTAAATGATATGGGGATTCTCAATATGAGTCACGGGACAAGAATCCGCTCCGTTCATTTTAATTTTCCGATTGCTTACACGAGTGATGTGGAGAAAGCTATGGAAGTTATTAAGAATGTTGTCATTGAATGCCCGTATTCCGTGGAAGGAAAACCATCAAAGGATGGAGAAATGGAGTATGGTCCCGTGTACTTTATCGGTTATGCAGACAGCTCCTTAACGATGGCGACTACGGTTTATTATGAGCCGACGGTGCCGACGGAAGTAATAAAGAACGATATCAACATGCGTATCAATACTGCATTTCGTGAGAATCATATCGAGATTCCGTATAATTATCTCAATGTTGTGATGCAGGAAGAAAAGTAAGAAGCAGGAGCAAACAATGGAAATTAAAAAAATCTACTTTGACATGGATGGTGTTCTGGCTGATTTTGACAGCGGGGTACTGGATTTCTGCGGATTTCAGAATTATTCCCTGAATGTGGAAAGCCCGCCGGGACATGAAGATAAGCTTTGGGCAGCGATTAAGGAAGTTGCCCATTTTTACTATAAGTTAAAACCCATGCCCGGTGCAATTGAGATGTTTTCCTATGTATACGGGAAATATCAGGATAAATGTGAGATTCTTACAGGAATTCCGAAACCCCACAGGCAGATACTTACTGCAAAGGAAGACAAGGAGCAGTGGGTGAGGGATTATCTTTCAAAGGATGTCAAAGTAAACGCAGTTCTCAGGAAGGACAAACCGCTTTACTGTACCGGAAAGGAATGCATTCTGATTGATGATTATTTAAGAAACATCAGAGAATGGGAAGAAATGGGCGGAACCGGAATCGCTTTTATAAGCGCTGAACAGGCACTAGAAGAGTTAAGAAGGCTAGAGGAGGAATAAAAACGGGACCAGAGGGACTAAAGATGTCAGCGAAGCTGACATTTTGCCCTCATGGTCCCGTTTTTGGAATGTCACCAGAGGGACTGTCCCTCTGGTGACATTTTTGGTATAATCAAGGGGAAATGTTTCGTGGAAGGGAGTTTTACGGAATGAGTGATGAATATAAAGAAATGGATGAGGTGCCTTTAGAACCGGGCATGGGAGAAGAAGAAAACGGAGGATACTCCAAGATGGATCTTCCGGCAGGACTTTTAGGGGGCACGCCGATCACACAGGAAATGATTTTTTCCAAAGCCAATGAAATGATGGACCAGATGCTTGACATCAAGGAACTGATGTTATGCTACAGCGCGGCCATTCAGGAAATCAGGACAAAACTGTCCATTTTGAATAAAGAGTATGAGGTCCGTTATCAGAGAAATCCCATTAATAACATACAATCCAGATTAAAAAGCCAGGTCAGCATTATGCAAAAGCTGGATAAAAAGGGCCTTTTAATCAACCGTGAAAATATAGAGGAGAATATCTACGATATTGCGGGAGTGCGTGTAATATGTGCTTACGAGGATGATATTTACCGCATGGCAGAGGCGCTGACCAAACAGGCGGATATTGAGCTGGTACGCGTGAAGGATTATATTAAGGAACCCAAGCCGAATGGTTATCGAAGCCTTCATTTAATCGTAAAAGTGCCTGTTTATTTCGAGGAGACTGTCAAGAAGGTATACGCTGAGATTCAAATCCGGACTATAGCAATGGATTTTTGGGCAAGCTTAGAGCACCAGCTGAAATATAAGAAGAGCAATATTGAGAATCCGGAACATCTCATGCAACAATTGAAACAGTGTTCGGACATGATTACATTAACCGACCACTATATGATGAAAATCCGCAAGGAAATGGATGGCGTTCAGGTGGAAAAGAATGATGTGGAGCAGTTGATGGAAAAACTGAAACGTTTCGGCGTACAGCTCGCAGAGGAGTAGAAAATACCACGGATTTAGTCCGTGGATATAAAAATGTCGCCACAGGGACAGTCCCTCTGGTGACAAAATTAAAATGTCGCCACGGGGACAGTCCCTCTGGTGACAATGGGGGCGAAATATGAATTTGGAAGAAGCAAAAGCAAAAATTGACGAAGTAAAAGCCAACATCGGCAAAGTCATTATCGGAAAAGATGACGTAATCGAAAAGATGTTAATCTGCCTGATTGCGGGCGGGCATGTTCTTTTGGAGGATGTGCCGGGGACCGGAAAGACCATGCTTGCAAAGAGTATGGCGAAATCCTCGGAACTGAAATTTGCAAGAATCCAGTTTACGCCGGACCTGCTTCCGGCCGATATTACCGGTTTGAATATCTATAATCGCGCGGAAGAGCGGTTTCATTTTGTGCCGGGACCGGTCATGACAAACGTGTTGCTGGCAGATGAAATCAACCGTGCAACGCCGAGAACGCAGTCTGCGCTTTTGGAGGCCATGCAGGAAGAACAGGTAACCGTGGACGGCCTTACCAGAAAATTGGAATCCCCGTTCTTTGTCATTGCAACACAGAACCCCGTCGAAACCGCAGGTACCTTTCCTCTTCCCGAAGCGGAGCTTGACCGTTTCATGATGGAACTGTCCATCGGTAAACTTTCCGTCGAAGAGGAAACCGCACTCCTTACCCGTTACGAGAAGGATACGCCTCTTGAAAATCTTACGTCGGTCATTACGGGCGAAGAAATTTTAAGTATCCGGAAACAGCTTGATGAAATCTCAATCCATCCGGATCTGGTAAAATACATCGCAGCCCTCGCAGGTGCAACAAGAGAGGATCCCGGTATCTACATGGGAGTCAGTCCGCGTGGTTCCTTATTCTTAATGAAGGCTGCCAAAGCCTCCGCACT
>CADANR010000085.1 GCA_902789265.1 uncultured Lachnospiraceae bacterium
TTCGCTTCTTTATGAATGCGGAATTATTAAAGGCGTTTTTTCGTTCGTGGAAAGCGCCTTTTTTCTGTGTATTAACAGTTCTTTTTCTTGTGTTGTTTGTTTTTGAATTTGTTGCAAAAATCCGCTTTGCAAAGAATTTCCTGAATTCTCATCCGATTGGTTTTTTCGGATGCATGAAAGAGGCAGTTTCTGCATTTTTCAAATCGGTAAAAAAACCGTTTCGAAGGAAAAAGAATGAGACAGAAGAAAAACACAAAGAAAAGAAAGAAACACAAAGTCAGGGAAAAAAGGATTTCTTTCCTTTTATCCAGGCAATTATTATTGCGCCGATTGTCTTCTTTATTTCGTATATTTTTATTATTTTTGTTCCCGGGCTTTTTATGAAATTCTGGGATAATTACGTTCCGTTCGGATATCATACGCCTTCTCTTACGGAAGCCATCCGGAGCGGATTCGCAGGGTTTTATTTAACGGAGACGGACGGGGAAGTACTGGTGTATCGTGTGCTTGCCGGGATTATTCTGCTTTTCGGAAACTTCTTTATCATGACTCTGGTCGAGATGATTGTTATATATATTATTCTGATTCTGATGTATGTTCTGAAGGGGAGTAATACTGCAGAGGAGCGAGAAACCAAAAGAAGAAACATAACCCTTCCGGTGGGAATCATACTTGTAATATTCCTAGTTTCCTGCGCATTCGGATTATTCTACGAAGATTTGTTTAACGGATATACAACGCAGATTGTGGCACACAGAACGGGCGGGAAGAAATTTTCCGAGAATTCACTGGAGGGAATTGATTACGCGGTGGAATGCGGTTGCTACGCCAGTGAAATTGATGTCCGGCTGACAAAGGACGGCGTCTTCGTGGTGAATCATGATGATACCTTTGAACGCATGAACGGAGAAACCACGAAGATTCGGGATCTGACCTGGGAGGAAATCAAGAACTGGCTGATTCCGGATACCACAGGTACCAATAAGGTGCACAGAATCTACCGGTTAGAGGATATGCTGGATGCAATTAAAGGAAGAGAGAAATTATTTATCGAATTAAAGGGAGCCACAGCGAGTGAGAAATGCGTTGATGAGATTATGAAGATGGTCGAAGAAAGGGATGAAATCGAAGAAGTGGTTTTGATTTCGTTTCATCCGGATGCCATCGAATATGCGGAGGAGCATTATCCGGCGGTGGATACCGGGGTACTTTTATTCGGAAAGCTGGACCAGAAATATAATTACAACTGTGATATGATTCTGCTGGAACAGGACTGGGCAACCTATTCCGACATCCTGCGAATTAAGGGAAATAAAAAGCAGATAGGAGTCTGGACGGTAAATGAAGCAGCGCTTTTAAACCATTTCTTAAGATCGAAAGTAGATTATATTATTACGGACGAAATTGATCTAGTGGAAGATGTTAAGAGAGAGCAGGATAACAGAACGGACATGGAAAGGATGAGGGATTTACTATATGATTAATACTACAATTGTAGGGCGATTAAATGAATTAAGAAGCAGGATGGAGAAGGAGAATTATGATATGATACTGGTTACTTCTTCGGATTTCCACGGCTCGGAATATGTTTCGGATTACTTTAAAGTTTCGGAATTTTTCAGCGGCTGTACTTCAGATAATGTATCTCTGCTGATTCTGAAGGACAGTGCGTTTCTCTGGACGGACGCAAGATATTTCCTTTCTGCCGGAGAGGAATTATCCGGAACCGGAATCGAATTAATGAAATCAGGGGAGCCGGGGGTTCCTACTTTAAATCAGTTTCTGGATTCGCATCTTCAGCCCGGAATGACGCTTGGATACGACGGCAGAACCATTTCCTGTGAGCGTGGCGAAATGATCCGGAGAATTGCCGTGGAAAAGAACGCAGGAGTGAACGGTACGATTGATCCGGCATTCGATATCTGGAAGGACAGACCGGAATTCCCAAACGGTAAAATAAGCATTCTGTCAGCAGAAGAAACGGGGAAAGATGCAAAGGAAAAAATCGCAGAAGTACGGGAATGCATGCAAAGATTCGGTGCTGCGTCACTGGTTTTATCCAAGCTTGATGACATTATGTGGCTTTTTAATATCAGGGGAGAAGACATTCCCTATAATCCTGTGGCAATTGCATATTGCATCATCCGAAATGAAGAAGCTTTTCTATATATTCGGAATCCGGAGAGTATTTCGGAATATGGTAAGACAGAAGGTTTTTCGGTTCGTCCTTATGATACATTCTTTGATGATCTGGAACAGTTTACGGAAGGGGAAAAGGTATGGATTGATCATGCATATCTTTCCGACCGGATTATGAGTATTCTTTTAGGGAGAAGAATCAGACCGCTTCTCGCACCGTATCCGACAAATATGAAAAAGGCGGTCAAGAATGAAACGGAGCTTGAAAGAATCAGAGAATGTTACCTTCGTGATTCCGTCATTCTTTGTAAGTTCTTATATTATGTACAGAGTCATGTCGGAAAAGAGGAGATGACGGAAATTAGCCTTGCAAAGAAACTGGACTACATGCGTAGTACAATTCCCGATTTTATCGATCTTTCCTTTTCAACCATTTCCGCATACGGACCGAATGCGGCAGTCGTGCATTATGAACCGAAGGAAGAAAGCTGCGCTGGTATTAAAGCAGAAGGTTTCTATCTGGTGGACTCCGGCGGACAGTATGAGTCCGGGACAAGCGATGTAACAAGAACCATAGCGCTTGGGGAAATCACGGAAGAGATGCGCAGGGATTTTACTTATGTAGCAATAGCCAATTTAAGGCTTTTATATGCGAAATTCCTTTACGGCTGCACCGGTGCAAATCTGGATATGTATGCAAGAAGCGTTCTTTGGGAGAACGGAGTGGATTTCAAGCACGGAACAGGGCACGGAATCGGTTATCGCTTAAATGTACACGAAGGACCGCAGAATATCGCCTGGAAAATTATTTCTCCGGTCACCGGTAAAATCAGCGGCGGAAATGCAAAGACCGTTTTCGAGCCGGGAATGATTACTTCCGACGAACCCGGAATTTACCGGGACGGGAAGTACGGCATCCGTACAGAAACGATTATTGAATGCGTGGAAGAAAACAACAATGAGTATGGGAGATTCTTATCCTTCCGGCCGCTTACCCTTGTACCGATTGATTTAAACGCCATGAATCTTTCCATACTGGATGAATCGGACAGAAAGAAATTAAATGCCTATCACAAAGAAGTTTATGAAAAGATTTCACCGTTGCTTTCAGATCCGGACGAACTTGCATGGCTCAAAAAGGCGACAAAAGAGTGTTGAAATGGTATATTTGAGGATATTCAAAAAATGCTATTTGTTGGACATCCGTTGGACATCCGACAATATAATCTGAACAAATGTGAAAAACAAATTCGGTAATTGTCCGAGAAACAAGCAATATTCAGGAGGTTTGAAACCATGGACGGAAATAATTTTAATGCAGGAAATGTGAATCCTAATGCTGTAGAGAATAATAATGCAATAGAGAATCCGAATGTTGTAGAGAATATTAATGCAATAGAGAATCCGAATGTTGTAGAGAATATAAATGCAATAGAGAATCCGAATGTTGCAGAAAATATAAATGCAATAGAGAATCCGGTCGTTCCGGATGAAAACTTAGAACGCGCAAGACAATTGGATGCACTTCTGAGTCAGAATACTACGAATGATAAGTCGTTTGAGCCCGTTAAGAAGCTGCTTGAAAGCGGAAAAGCGGAGAATCTTTATATTGCGGCAAACAAGCCGGATGCTAAGGCGGAGGATAAAGCAAAGTGGGCGGATTATACCTATCAGCTTCATACAGGATTAAATGCATTTCTTTCTGATGTAAATGCCAAGAATCCTGCCAGATTTGAACAGGATGATGCGGTTGCAAATCTCAATAATGCGTATGGGTTAAACTCCTATCTTTGCGCGGATGCTCTTACCAAGTCCGGGGAAAGTGTAATTCAGACATGCGTAAACGAAGCTTATGAAAAAGCAAATGCATTAGGCCATTATGATACTTTAAAGGATAATCCGGAAAAATTAAAAGCCTTTGAAGATGCGCTTGCCAAGACACTTTATCTTGCAAGACTGAAATATGAATATGAAAACGTTCACGGAACCGAAGAAGAACAGAAGGCGTGGAGGGGCGAAATTTTAACGGAACTTATGTCCGACAGCCTGAATGAGAATGCCTTAAAGTATAAGAATTCTGATATTTACAAAACGGTAATGGACAATCTTAAGTCCTATAGTAAATTGAAGGATGATTTTAGGAAAGAGGGTAAAGAGCACTTAGTACATTTAGTAGAAGAGGATGATAAGCTTTCGCTCAATGACTTGATTCAAAGAGCGTTCAAATCCAAAGGCGAGAGTATTTATCATGGAATATATCACCATTTCAAAACTGAAGTAAAAAGGGAAGGAGATATAGAAGAAGTTCTGAATGCTACGGCAAAACTTGATGAATACAAGGCGATTGCCACTGCGATAGGCTTTGAAAGAACCGGAAAGAGAGATTTAGGGGATGTGACTCACAGCCCTTGTTTTGATACCCTTCATATCAAAAAAAGAGCAAAACTCTATGGCAAACAGACAAACTACATTGCCGAAAAACGTAAGAAGGAAGCATATGACAGGGATGTAGAGAGATATGCCAAACGCTACAGAGAATCTGATGAAAAAAGATGGGTTGAAGGCGGAAAAGAGAAACAGCTGCAGGAGGCACAAGATAGACTGGCTTTATTAAATGGTATTCTGCGGGTTGATGAAAATATTGAAACCGCAAGAAATAAGTATTTGGAGAGTCAGAAAAAAGAAAGAGCCATCGAAGATAATTATGCGCAATTTTCTCTTGTAATGTCCGGTACGCAGAGTAAAATTACCGAGGCTGAAATTGCGCTTAAAAGGGCAAAGGAAAAAAAGGATAAAGCAGGTATAAAAAATAATAAAGAGGCTATAGAACGATATAAGAATATGCTTGAGGGTTTGGGAATTCAGAAAAAGGAATTTGAAGCCCAAAAGAGTGAGTTATCCGAACAGACTGCAGAACTGAAAGAAGCATGGTATGCACATATTTCCAATAAAGCAGCCCTTTTGGAAACCATTTACGGAAAAGGATATTCGCAGGATGTAGATTATAAGGAAGATATTCAGAAAATAAAAGAAGAGATCAGTAGTCTTCGAAAAGAAAAAGAGGACATGAAGCAGGATTATATAAAAAAAGCAAAAGATCTCTTGTTTTCTCTTAACAGAGATGAATTCTATGCAATTGATGATGAGGATAAAGAGTATAACAGCCTTACGGGAGATAAAAGGAAGATTGAAGAGAAGTGGGATACCAGAGAGAAGGAGTTTAAGGAGAATAACATTGAACTTTATCATGTCTACTACCCGGAAATCGGCGAGGATGCCGAGGGAAATAAGAAGTATGATTTAAGCAAGCCGTGTTACATCTCAAAGCCGCTTAAAGAAGCAGAAATTGCAATGCGGGATTCTTTTACAAAATATAAGATAAAAAACAATCTCAACGACAAGGAAACGGATGATGCTTTTGAAAAAGATCTGCAAGAATACAAGGCGCTTGAGGAAAAATATGCCCAGGGACCGAAAATTGAAAAGCCTGTCCGAAATACGCTTCCCGTCAATGCCTATAAAGCACCGGCGGTTGCCGATTTAAAAATTGAGAATATCGAAGTCAAGGAAGAAGAAGTAAAACGGTTTAAAGAGCCTGAACGTAATGAGGCTGTGGCGAGAGAAATAAATCCGGCTACGAAAATCGAAAACGCCACCAATTTGGTGAACGCAAAGTTAAAGATGGGATTTTTCAAACGAAAGGGCTCGGAAGAATATCAGGATATTCTTGCGGATTTACAGAAACTGGAAAGTAAAATGGGAGAGGAACATGATCCCGAATATGAGAAGCAAATATTGATTCCGGAGCTTAGAAGAATCCGTATCAAGATGGATGATTATATCCAGCGTAAATATGATGAAAAACCGGCGAGAGAGAAACAGTCAAGCAATGCTTACCAGCGTCGTACAAATATGGAGCTGGCCCGTACATTTTTAAATGACGCAATGTCTTCTCTGATGATGAAGAATCATGTGACAGACCATGACTATGCATACGAGGATGTCAAGTTCGCGATTGAGAATACGAGAAAGCTGACAAAAGAGAATAATCCGGACGCTGAAAGCCTCTATAACTTAATCGCCGCAAAGAATAAAGACTGTACACAGGAGATGTTTAAGTACATCAAATCAAATCTTAATAATTATTCGGAAAAAACCGAAAACGGAAGAAATTATAAATTCAAATTAAGTGAGTCTGAACCGTCCGGAAAGAAGAATCTTCCGAAGAATCCGAAAGAGAGATACTTTAAAACAATCCTGCTCGGATTCGAGAAACTCGTTCAGTCAAATCTGAATCACCTTGCAAAAGAGGAACCGGAGAAACTTGAAGCGGTTAAATACAAACTGAATCACAGAGACAATGATCCCACGAAGGAAAACAGCATGGACAAATATCTCGGTTTAAACATTAAACCGAATGAGTTTAATGCATCTTTGGAGATCGAAAAGAAGGATTCCTTAGAAGCATACAATAAGATGTTTGATGATCATTACAAGGTACTTTATTCCAAATTGCAGTATGGCAACTTTAAGGAGAAAGTAACGGATCCTGAGAAGTATGATATTCAGAAAGTATTACCGAATGAGGAAAAGAAATATTTAATCGAATCCCTGATTTCTTCTGTTTTTGCAGGATACTTATTGGATAAGGAGGAAAAAGCCCTTGAGAAGAATCCGAATCACGTTTCCGATTTTGATTTTAACGAAACGGAAAAAGAGCGTGTAAGATTTGTATCTCTTATCAAGAATTCGGGATTCTTTGATAAACTTTTGAATAACACCTTAAAGATGAATGATTTAAAGTTTGTTGAAGGGGATAAAGATCAGATTTTTACAGAAGTCGAAAACAGAAAGAAACTTTTCGGAACACCGGAGAAGTTTGCGGAAACTATTTTGGTAAGTGTTATAAGTGACGATTTCGTTCAGCGTTACGCAAAGCTTACAGAGAATCTTGAGAAAGGTGCCGGACTCGATTCGGAAAGTGCAAAGAAAGATTTAACCAGAATCGATATGGATCTTCAGTTAATCAAGGCGGCCAAGCAGACGGAGAAATTTGATACCGTTACCAATAAGTCCATATTTAACAGCAAATTTAAGGGCGGGAATCTGAGTGATTCCGTAAAGAATATCAAAAAAGAATTCAACAATTTGATGGAACGAAAAGTGATTGCACCGATCAAGGCAGTTACCATGTAAACATTGCGTGCCTTCTTGACACATAAGTTTTATGGTAGTAAGATAACACAGTAACTTTCAAGGCAGGGTGTAATTCCCTACCGGCGGTAGAGTCCGCAAACCAAAGGAAACCTTTGGCCGAACCGGTGAAATTCCGGTACCGACGGTAAAGTCCGGATGAGAGAAAGGAGTCTGGGTTATGTTTAAAGTCTTTGGGCAGATTGCTGCCAATCTTTCGTTTGTATTTGTGTTCTTAGGAATTATTTTCCTGATGGTTTTAATTGCATACCTGATTGAATGGTTTGCAAGAAAGAAAAACGGCGGAACGGAACGTATTCTTTCTACGAGAAAAATCGTTGTCATAGGCATGTTTTCCGCACTTTCCACAATTCTTATGCTGTTGGAATTCCCGGTGCCGTTTGCACCGCCCACAATCTACAAACTGGATTTCTCGGAATTACCTGCATTAATCGGCGGATTCGCATTCGGACCGGTTGCGGGTGTGTTGATTGAACTTGTAAAGATTCTTCTAAAGACACTGATTAAGGGAACTTCCACGGCATTTGTCGGGGAACTTGCAAATTTCATTATCGGATGCAGTTTTGTTTTACCTGCAAGTGCCATTTACATGCTGAAAAAAAGAAAAACCACCGCAGTCATTTCCTGTATTGCGGGAACCCTTGTGATTACCGTTGCGGGAAGTCTGTTTAATGCATTCTACCTTCTTCCGACATTTGCGAACATGTTCCATACGGATCTTAATGCGATTGTCGAAATGGGAAAGGCAGTCAACAAATTCGTAACGGATGTTCCGAGATTTACGCTTTTTATTGTCGCACCGGTAAACCTTTTAAACGGTAAACCTTTTAAAAGGCGTTATGGTGTCGTTGCCAACCCTGTTAATCTATAAGCCGTTAAGCCCGATTTTGAAGGGTTCGAAGACATCTAAGAAGGAGAAGGCCAAAGCAGGAGATAAGGCAGAAATGAAAGCAGAGGCCAAAGCGGAAGAGAGTAAAAAATAAATAAAACGCATTTTTATGAACAGACCGTCGGAATGAACCGACGGTCTTCTTTTTTATGTACATTATATATGGTTTTTTG
>CADANR010000086.1 GCA_902789265.1 uncultured Lachnospiraceae bacterium
TTAAATCAACCCTTCTCGAGTGCCAGAGTTCTGGTAGTAAGGTCACAAACCTCACTCGGTCCGTAGTACTGGATTGCACCGGGGAATGTGAAGCAGGTTTCTACTGCCCACTCATCACGATGTGCTTCGAAATATTTGAACGGCTTTCCGTCAAGTTCAACGAGTGCTTTACGGATAACCGGCTTGTCCTCACCGTTTCTTCTTTCGATGTTCATCATCTTGGTAATCGGCATACCGCCTGCAATCCACTCTTCAGCCGGCTTGCTGATATTGGATACCTTGGAAAGATATCCGGTGTAGCCGTAGGAAATCAGCATGAATGCATTGTATCCCAAGCTGTAGCAGTAATCTGCATCAAAGTTTGAAGGGAATGCACATCTTCCTTCGTAACCGAAGAAATGATGAAGTGCGGAGAATTTGCCCTTGTAGGTTCCTGCAGCTTTTCTCTTTGCAAGCTCTGTCTTTACCATCTCGGAGAAGAGTTTCTCGGATTCGATTAAGGATACCTGTACGTTTCCGTGAGGATCTCTCTCTAAGAAGAGCTGCTGCTGAATGCCTGCGGGAAGGATATCGAATACTGCAAATGCATCTGCGGAAAGACCTGCTTTGATGAAGTTGTATTTTGCATTCCAGTCGGGAAGTGCATTGAACTCCTCGGTCCTGCTTCCTGCAAGAAGCTCATTGATTTCTTTAATTAATGCGGAGAACTCGGGAACGAATTCTACGATACCTTCGGGAATGATTGCAACACCGAAGTTGTTTCCTGCGTTTCCTCTCTTCTCTACGGAATCTGCAATGTAATTGGTAAGCTCTGCAAGGCTCATCTTCTTCGCTGCAACTTCCTCACCGATTAAGCAGATGTTCGGCTGGGTTTCAAGTGCGCACTCAAGTGCAACGTGAGATGCGGATCTTCCCATAACCTTGATGAAATGCCAGTACTTCTTAGCGGAGTTTGCATCTCTTTCAATGTTTCCGATTAATTCGGAATAGGTCTTGGTAGCGGTATCAAAACCGAAGGAAGCTTCGATATCTTCGTTCTTTAAGTCACCGTCGATAGTCTTCGGGCATCCGATAACCTGGATTCCGGTGTTCTTTGCTGCCATATACTCTGCAAGAACTGCTGCGTTGGTGTTGGAATCATCACCACCGATGATTACGATTGCGTTTAAGCCATGCTTCTTTGCAACTTCCTCAACAACTGCAAACTGCTCCTTGGTCTCTAATTTGGTACGTCCGGAACCGATAATATCAAAACCGCCGGTATTTCTGTAAGCGTTGATGAATTCATCGGTGAATTCAACATAGTCATCCTCTAAAAGTCCGCTCGGGCCGCCCTTGAAACCTAAGAGAACATTGTCCTTGTCAGCAGCCTTTAATGCATCATAAAGACCGGAAATTACGTTATGTCCTCCGGGTGCCTGTCCGCCGGAAAGAATAACGCCAACCACCCATTTCTTTGCAGGTGCGTTATTTGCGCCCTTTACAAAGGTGATTTCCTTCTTGCCGTAGGTGTTCGGGAAGAGTTCCTTGATTTTGTCCTGATCTGCAACGGATGCGGTTTCCGCACCTTCCTTAACACAGATCTCTGCAACTCCGTTTCTGAGCATTCCGGGAAGTTTCGGAGAATACTCATATCTTGCTTTTTGAAGTGGTGAAAGATTCATAGCAATACTCCTTTATATATTATTTTTTAAATTTTTTGCAACATTTATATTTTAGCATAAAACCATACCTTCATCAAACCGAATTCGGTATTTGTTATTTTACGGTTCCCCGTGCGGATTTACGCCACAAACTGGAATACCAGATATCCCGCGTAAAGAAGCAGAAGTGCAATTCCCTGAAACCTGTAAAGTTTTCCTTTGATCAGTGCGGGAAGCGTCATCAGCATCATAACCAGGAAAACAAACGGAATGTCGACTACCAGAGAAGCGTTCATTCCCGCAATCAGTTTTTCGCTCGGTACCTCAAACGGCCGGATGGTAATCGCAATACCGGATACCAGAACCAGATTAAATAAATTGGCACCGATGATATTTCCGAGTGACAGTGCACCGTGCCCTTTTGCAAGGGATGTGATTGCAGTTACAAGCTCCGGCAGGGATGTCCCGAGTGCAACAAAGGTAAGTGCAATAACAGACTCCGGAATACCTACCGTCTTTGCAATGATGATTCCGTTATCTACAAGAAGCGTTGCGCCGAATGCAATGATTGCTGCACCGAAAACCAGGAAAATGAGGGCCGATACGACGGACATGCCTTCTTTTTTGGCTTCCTCTTCGGACGTCTCAGACACACTTTCCGTTTCGGTCTCCGGATTAACTCCTTCCTTCTTTCCCTTAATCTGCTCCAATGCCTGTTTTACAACAAAGAACATATACACAAAGAAGCATACAAGTAAAAGGATACCGGTAACCCTTGAGAAATTTCCGAAAACATATGCATTGACCGCATAGAAAATCAGTGCGCAGAAGAAGAAAAGAATCGGCAGACGAAGGGGCTTTTTGTCCACTTTCGCCGGCTTTACGGCAAGCGTGATTGCCGAAATCAGTGCCGTATTGCAGATAATCGAACCGATGGCATTCCCGTAGGAAATCGAGCTGCTGCCCTTTGCTGCCGCCTGTGCGGAAACCATAACCTCGGGAAGCGTTGTTCCGATGGACACTACCGTTGCACCGATTAATACTTCGGGCACCTTGAATTTTTCCGCAATTGCGGTGGCACCGTCGACAAACCAGTCACCGCCTTTAATCAAAAGTCCCAGGCCCGCAACAAATAATATAATTGCCGGCAGCAGTGTTGTGATTTCAAATTTGTTGTTAATGATAAAGCAGGCAAGACCGGCCGCAAAAAGCAATATGACAAATATGATTTTTTTATCGATTATTTTGGGTTTCTTTTCCGCATTCACTTCCGTACTCACTTCCGCGTTCCCGCCTTTCTGTTTCAAACCGGGCAAATGAACTCCCTTGTCCGATTGTCGTGCAAAATTGTCCCCCTTTTTCCGTTTTGAAGAAAAAGGGGGATACACTTACATTTCAATTGCAATGATTAATTACCCATCATGGATTTAAATGCTGCAATGCTGCCGTCATCCTTAATTCCGTAATTGTCCATGTACTTCTGCAATCCGTCCGCATAAGACGAGATCTCCGTCATGGCTACGTTAAGCTCCGACATCGCCTTGTTTAATTTGGCCTGATCCTCGGTATTGATGGCATCAAGCATCATGGTGAAAGCATCGGACATATGTGAACAGTAATTCACATAATGGGTATCCACATTTGCAAGTTCCACATCCGTAATGGTGGAATGTCTGTTCGTTGCATTCTGGCTTAACTGCTTCAGTGTCGGATTAATCTTGGACTGAAGAATTGCCTTCGTGGTGGTCAGGTCGTTTTTATTAATTGCACTCTGAACCTTGTCCATATCTTCGGACATGGAATTCATCATTGCAGAATCCGTTCCGAGACTTGCCTGATAATCCATGAACGCCTTTTTCTTCTCAAAATTTGCACATCCGACCAATGCGCTTGCCACAAGCAGAATAGCCAAAACAAGTGACGTTACTTTTAAAGATTTTTTCATTTCCCGTCTTCCTCCCGATTCCGAAATATAACAATACATAACAAAAAAATAGTATCATATATTTTGCAAAATATCTATGATTTTTTCGTTTTTCGATTATCAATTAATGTCCTGTCTGTTATATAATTAAACATAATATAATTAAATTTAGAAAAAATCACTTTCCCGCCGAAAATGAAAGGAGCATTTCATATGGAAAATCTGAAAAAATTTGCAGAAGTTGCCATGTTCCCCGGTAATCCGCACTGGGAAGATGCCGTGAAAAGAGAAAATGATCTTTATTCCAGAGGAAGTAAGGAAATCCGGTCCGAGTTTGCAAGAGACTATACCAGAGTCCTTCACTCTAACGGTTACAGCCGCTTAAAGCATAAAACGCAGGTTTTCTATAACGCAGCCGGAAACGATCACATCTGTACCAGAATTGAACATGTGGCACATGTGGAATCGGTTAGTTCCACCATTGCACGTGCGCTCGGATTAAATACGGAACTTACCAGAGCTATTGCAACAGCACACGACATCGGGCATGCTCCTTTCGGGCACCAGGGCGAAGCCGTTTTGAAAGCACTGACAAGAAATTATCTCGGATATGAAATCTGGCACGAAAGAAACGGAGTGCATTTTGTAGATGACATTGAACTTCTCCTGGACCCGCAGGATTTCAGACAAAATTTAAATTTAACCTATGCCGTTCGTGACGGTATTATTTCACACTGCGGCGAAGTGGATCATAACTGCCTTCGTCCCAGGGAAGAATACTTTGACATTATGAATGAATTTCAGACTCCCGGTCAGTACAATGCCGTTACCTGGGAAGGGTGCGTGGTGAAACTTGCAGATAAAATAGCCTATATCGGACGCGATATCGAGGATGCCGATCTTCTCGGATATTTTACGGAAAAAGAAAAGAAAATCTTAAAGGATATTGCAGCACGCTGTAATGAAAATGCGGTAAATACCACTGTGGTAACACACAGCATGATTGCCGATGTCTGTATAAACTCCTCTCCTGAAAAAGGACTTTGTTTCAGTCCCGAAATGCATGAAATCCTGACCGAGATAAAAGATTTCAACTACAAGAAGATATACAAAAACAAACGGCTTAAATATTACCAGGATTATTCCAAACTTATCCTGGAATCCTTATTCCACTATCTGAAACGCTGTTACAAGGGCAAAAAAACCTTTGAAACTCTGGAAAAGGAAGGTATGCTCCATCCGTTCGTAAAACTTTTTGCCGAGTGGCTTGCCCTCTATGTGCATCCAAACGAAAGCTATCCCGATAAAATCAACCGGCTTTCCGATTCCGCAAAAAACAAAAAAATTTACGGAAATCTGGAAACAAGAACAGTCTATTATCAGGCAGTCATTGATTTCATCGCAGGTATGACGGACAAATACGCACAGTCCGCATTCGAAGAACTGTTAAGATGTTAAAAAGCTTCCCGCTAACGCGGGAAGCTTTTATAACTGGCGGTAGAAGGTAACGCTTCCGTGCCCTTTCTTCTTGGAAATCTTCAGCGCATCCTCGGCCTGTTTGTATAATTCTTCCGGAGATGTTCCTTCTTCACCGAAGGATACTCCGACGCTTGCGGTATAACCCGGAATCTCGCCGTCTTCCATTTTCAGTTTCTCATTCATGATCTTGACTTTGTTTCGGATTAACTCTTCACGGTCCGAATCCACGTGCATCATCAGGATTGCGAATTCATCGCCTTCGAAACGGAATATATAATCGTGGGAGCGGACATTCTTCTGAATGACATTCGCGGTTCTGTTTAAAATGTTTTCAAAGGAATCCCTGCCGAGTTTTTCGGTTAATTCCTTGCAGTTGTCCACATCAATCCGAAGAAGTGTCGAAGTCTTCAAATCGATATTCTGTGCCAGGAAATCATAACCTCTTTTGTTATATAATCCGGTAATCTGATCATGCGTTGCATCGAAGGTTAATTTATCAATATTTGCAAGGTTCATGTTATACATCAGGTTATAGGTTTTTGCAAGGAACTGTATTTCGTAAGCACCCTTCGGCGGAATGCTCTTCTCTTCGCGAATGAGTTCCACGCATTTCTGAAGCGGATGAATAATCAGCATAAAGGTTAAAAGCACGATGCCGATCATGATACCGATTAAAACGAATGTCAGAACATGCTCTCCCAAAACCTGCTTCTGCATTTTTTCCGCCATTTCGTCCTGTTCATTATCCATCTCGTTTGAGAGCTGGTTTAAACAATTTCCGATATATTCGGTAATTTCCTCTTTCTGGGCTCTGTAATAGTCATCAAAAAGAAGTTCGGAAGCACGAAGCTTCATCTTATCCTTTGTAAGCTTTGCATCCTCCGGATTCACTTCCACCGCCTTGATTTCAGCGGGAGCTGAGGATAAATCCAGTCCGAAAGCTTCATAGGTAAGCCTTGCGGCATAATACTCACGATCCATCAGTTCTACGGACTCGTTCATGGCAATTTTCAGATTGTGGACCGCTTCGGATTCGGCATATCCGTTGTTCTCCAGATCCTCCAGTGCCTTTTCACGGCGTCTGGTAACATTTGCTTCTTCAAAGTAATTATTCAGATACTGCACTTCTCCGGTAACCGCAAAACAGCGCATCTGCTCCGTTAAATAATCCGATGCGGCCTGAAGACCGTTCGAACTTTCCTTTAACATAAGGATTCTTTCCGTTGTTTCCGACGTCTCGGCATAGAGAATATTGGTTCTCCACATTGCCCAGACCAGAATTCCCGAAATCAAAATTGCAAGAATCAAAAATGCAAAGTTAATTTCCTTTAATGATACGCCTTCTCGTCTTTCTTCAATCGGGTCGCCCATACGCATTCCTCCAAAACGGAACACCATGTTCCGCCAACATGCGCCCGACAGGACTTGAACCTGCACGGTCTCCCACCAGAACCTAAATCTGGCGCGTCTGCCAATTCCGCCACGGGCGCAAAGTACATTTTATTGTAACATGAATTATACTATTTGTGAATATAGACAAAAAACGCCGGGTATGATACCCGGCATCGTGTGAGCCATCGGGGACTCGAACCCCGGACAACTTGATTAAAAGTCAAGTGCTCTACCACCTGAGCTAATGGCCCGTATGTAATTGTTCATCTCCTGCAGCAGAGATTCTCGCTGGACCGGCTGGATTTGAACCAGCGAATGCAGGAGTCAAAGTCCTGTGCCTTACCGCTTGGCGACGGCCCATTAAAGGGTGGGTGAAGGGACTTGAACCCTCGGCCTCCAGAGCCACAATCTGGCGCGCTAGCCAACTGCGCCACACCCACCATAAGCAATTTGGGACTTTACTCTTACTTGCGTAAGAAGCGTGCCCGAAGGGATTCGAACCCCCGACCCACGGCTTAGAAGGCCGTTGCTCTATCCAGCTGAGCTACGGACACAGGCTGACTTAAAACTAAAACCCGATCTCCATAATCAAACCCGATTCTTGAAAATGTCGTCAACGATAGACATTATAAGATAAAACCGGTGGTACTGTCAACCAAAATTTTAGGATTTTTCTATTCTCCCAGTTCCGCAATAAATCCGAGCGCCCTGGATGCATTCTCCGACTCGGGAAAACGCTCCGTTACCTGAGCATAAGTTGCCATCGCGTTGGTCTTGTCTCCGTTCTGGCGATATGCATCGGCAAGTGCAAAAAGTGCATCACCGTTTTCAATATCAAAGAAAACGGCTTTCTTGTAATTCTCGATTGCGGTGGTATAATCTTCAATCCGGAATGCTTCGTTTCCGGCTTCGTAATACTGGTTTCCTACGGTACCGCCGACAGAGGACATCATAAGCTCATACATCTTCTGGAATTCTTCCGTTCCCTTATTGTAAACATAGTCCTCATCGATATTGCTTAAATATCCCGCAATTACCATCGGATCCCTGGATTCGCCCTGATCATACTCAATCTGGGCAAGCATCAGATTCTTTAATGCGGCATTATCGCCTTCCGTTCCTTCATAGCTTTCCAGAGTAGCTGCCGTATTGTTGTATTCCGTCTTTAATTTCTGGTATTCCGCATTCAGTTCTTCGTAGGATGTGGTCTTTGCCTCCAGCTCATCCCTTGTGGTCGCAAGTTCTTTCTCCACGGTTTTTTCCGCATTCCGAACCTGAATGGGGCCGAGTAAAAACCACCCGATGACAAGTCCGATCAAAAGACCTACCGCAATTTCAAGGAAAATTCCGAATCCCTTCGGCTCCTTGTTGATTCTCGGCTGAATAATGACATCATTTCCGCTCTGCATGTAAATGGCACTGTCTTTTTCTTTCTTTTTGGGCGTCTTTCCTTCTTCCAAGCCCAGCATGTCGTTTACTTCACGAAGGTAGTAGTTCGTGAGAACGTTTCCGATGTCTATTTTTCTGCAGGGTTCCAGCTCTTTTTTCGCTTTCTCCCAGTCTTCGTCCTTGATATATAAAAGTGCAAGAAGCTGTCTTGCCTTTAAAAGCTTCGGATTTAAGTTTACCACCTTGCGAAGCTGAATCTTTGCCATATCGACACTGCCCTGCTTACAGGAATTAAGCGCCAGGTTGTATTTATGAATGGTGGTATTGAAGCCGTCCAGAAGCCGTCCAGCGCAGTCGGATTGGACTGCACGGCATCAATATAGTCCTGGGCAATATTTTTCTCCTGCTGATAGGTCGTGGAGATTACCCATTCCGTCAATGCCTCAACTAACTCCCCTAACTCAAAATACACCAGTCCTAACAGGTTTCTGGCTTGGGTATTTACCTTATTCAGTTTCAGACACTGCCGCAATTTCTCCTTCGCGCCGGTCAAATCCCTGACCTTTGCGCGCTCTAATCCTTCATTGTAGTACTGATTGGAAAGGAAAATCAGACTCTTATAAGTTCCCACATCAGCACCGCAACCGGTACAAAAATCTTTCTCTGACAAAGGGCAGCCGCATTTGTAACAGTTCATATGCCCTTTATTCCTCTATAATCACCGGTTCTACGGGAGGAGCCGTCTCGCCTTCCTTGACGGTTTTTACAATCAGATCAATCATGTCCGCTAAATCGTGCTGGGCGATTGCCTCTTCCGCATCCTTTACTTCGAGACTCGGATGAAATTTCTTGAGTTCCGTTTCAAAATCGATCACTGCTTTTTCCTCGTGCTCTTAATTCAATCACTTAATTCAATCATACTAATCATACCCACGGGGCATACAAAAATCAATGCTATTTCTGTACGAAAATCACCCCGCGAATACAATAACGTTTATTCATTTGTAACAATTCTGTAACATTTAGCCGAGTGCTGCCAGACGTTCCTTCACCTGTTCCATCATACGGGTGTATTTTTCAAGCTTCGCCTTTTCCTCATCAATCTTACTCTGAGGTGCTTTGGAAATGAAACGCTCGTTACTTAACATTCCGTTTACTCTTGCAAGCTCGCCCTCCAGGCGCTTCTGCTCTTTTTCCAGTCTTTCCTTCTCTGCCTTAAGATCCACCAGTTCGGCAAGCGGAATATAGATATTGGCATTTGCAATCACAACGGATACCGCATCCTCGCCGATGCCGGTTTTGTCGCTTTGTACGAATACATCGGAAGCAGATGCAAGACTTGCAAAGAACAATTTCCCTTCTTCGAAGATTTTTCTCATCTCTTCCCTGCCGCTGACTACATAAACCGCCGCTTTCTTTGAAGGCGGAACGTTCATGCCGGTACGTACGTTACGGATGCCTCTTACCGCTTCCTTCATGATTTCAATTTCGTTTTCTTCCTTTGCGAAATCGCGATCTTCTTTATATTCCGGCCACTTGGAGATCATGATGGACTCTTCTTCGCTCTGAAGCGTACAGAAAATCTCCTCCGTAATGAACGGCATGTAAGGATGTAAGAGCTTTAACGCATCGATTAAGACGGTCTTTAAGGTCCAGAGTGCAGCATTCTGGCTTGCCTTTGCGCTCTCTTCCTTTGCCCAGAGTCTGGGTTTTACCATCTCGATGTACCAGTCGCAGAGCTCGTCCCAGATAAAATCATAAACCTTCTGTACCGCAATACCGAGCTCGTAATTCTCCATATTGTCGGTCACCTCTTTGATGACACGGTTCAATTTGGAAAGAATCCACTTGTCAACAGGCTCTAAATCCGCTGCCGCAGGCGTGGTTACTTCCTTTCCTTCCATGTTCATCATGATAAATCTGGACGCATTCCAGATTTTATTGCAGAAATTACGGTTTGCTTCCACTCTTTCATAATAGAAACGCATGTCGTTTCCGGGTGCGTTTCCGGTAATTAAGGTAAGACGCAGAGCGTCAGCGCCGTATTTATCGATAATCTCCAAAGGATCGATACCGTTGCCCAGAGACTTACTCATCTTTCTTCCCTGGGAATCACGAACCAGACCGTGGAATAATACGGTCTTGAACGGTCTTTCGCCCATCTGTTCGTATCCGGAGAAAATCATACGGATAACCCAGAAGAAAATGATATCGTAACCGGTAACCAGCACATCGGTCGGATAGAAATATTCAAGATCCTTCGTCTTCTCCGGCCAGCCGAGTGTACTAAACGGCCAGAGTGCCGAGGAAAACCAGGTATCGAGAGTATCCGGATCCTGTGTAAAATGCGTGCATCCGCACTTCGGACATGTACCGGGCATTTCCTTTGCAACCACGATTTCGCCGCATTCGTCACAGTAGTATGCGGGGATTCTGTGTCCCCACCAGAGCTGACGGGAAATACACCAGTCCTTGATATTGTCGGTCCAGTTAAAATAGGTCTTCTCCATTCTTTCCGGAACCAGCTTGATTTCGCCTTCCTTTACTGCCTTGACAGCGGGCTTGATCAGTTCATCCATTTTTACAAACCACTGCTGCTTTACAAGCGGCTCTACGGTTGTCTTGCAGCGGTCATGGGTTCCTACGTTATGAACATGGTCTTCAATCTTAACAAGAAGTCCCATTTCATCCAGTTCTTTAACAATGGCATCTCTTGCGGCATAACGATCCATGCCTGCAAACTTGCCGCCGTTTTCGTTAATTGTCGCATCATCGTTCATGATGTTGATAAGCGGAAGGTTATTGCGCTGTCCTACTAAGAAGTCATTCGGGTCATGCGCCGGAGTGATTTTAACAACACCGGTTCCGAAGTCCATATCAACATAAGGATCTGCGATAATCGGAATCTCGCGGTCCACGAACGGTAAGAAAAGCTTCTTTCCTACCAGATGTGTATAACGTTCATCGTTCGGGTTTACAGCTACCGCAGTATCACCGAGCATGGTTTCGGGACGGGTTGTTGCAAAAACAAGATAATCGTCCTCACCTACGATTTTATACTTAATATGCCAGAAATGTCCGGCCTGCTCCTGATATTCAACTTCCGCATCGGAAATAGACGTGTTACATACCGGGCACCAGTTAATGATTCTTGCGCCCTTGTAAATCCAGCCTTTTTCATGCATTTTGCAAAAGACTTCGGTAACGGCCTTGTTGCAGCCTTCGTCCATGGTAAAACGCTCTCTGTCCCAGTCACAGGAGGAGCCCATTTTCTTAAGCTGTGAAATAATTCTTCCGCCGTATTCTTTTTTCCAGTCCCATGCACGCTCCAAGAACTTCTCGCGTCCTAAGTCATGCTTATCGATGCCCTGTGATTTTAAGGTCTCGATAATCTTTACTTCGGTTGCAATCGAAGCATGGTCCGTACCCGGCTGCCAGAGGGTATTGTAGCCCTGCATACGTTTAAAACGAATCAGGATATCCTGCATCGTATTGTCAAGCGCATGGCCCATGTGAAGCTGTCCCGTGATATTGGGAGGCGGAATGACAATCGTAAACGGAGTCTTCGTCTCGTCCACTTCCGCATGGAAATACTTCTTATCCAGCCATTTCTGATATAATCTGTCCTCAAGTCCGTGAGGATCATAAGTTTTTGCAAGTTCCTTCATAATATCTCCTGAATTATTGGTTTTTTACGTGCATTAAGCATAAATGCGCACCTTTAAATATATTGAAAAATGACGGGTTTGTCAATGCAGTCATCATTTTAACATCCTTGTCCGGTACGCTTCCGTCAAGAATAATTCAAATCTGTCTTTTCAAACACGCCTCTGTACATGGCAGGCTTCCCCGTATAATATGCCCAGAAGCGGTCGCCGAAATCATAGTGCCACCATTCGGACGGCAGATTGGTAAAACCGGCTTTTGTCATGGCATTGTATAAAAGTCGTCTGTTCTCGCGAATTATCTTTGCATTTGTTTCCTCCGGATGCTCCTCGATATATACCGTATCGGACCGTTCGGAGATTTCATCAAACGCAGAACCCATATCAGGAAACTGCCCCTGCGCATCAAGGATGGTTAAATCCACTGCACCGCCGGTCGTATGGACGGGCGGATAATCGGTATCTTTACGGGGCACGGAAACGAAGGCGGCAATCCTTTTCAATTGTTCTTCTTCCGGGGCATTCTCCAGGTGAAACTGATGAATGACTTTTTCGGAAATATCCCGGTACAGTTCCTCCTGCAAAAGAAACGGCCGCCAGGCATCGTAGATATAAAACCGGTATCCCTCCGGTAAAAAGGAATGCGCAAGAATTAACTTCTCATACACTTCTTCTCTCACAAGACATTTCGTTACAGCATGTGCCATTCCGAGTTTCGCATATTCAAGTCCTGCTTCAAAACGCGCATCCGATTGGATTTCCACCAAAGGACTTTCCGTAAAATCCGTTTTATGAAATTCGCCCGGATTCGCAATCTGCGGTATTCTAGAATTCATCGATTTCATCCTTTTCCTGTATGCTTACAATGGCACCGCTCATCGGCATAATCCAACGGCCTTCCGCCTTCATTTCAAACTCACCGATGAAAGACGCACTTTCTTTCAGGTTCATGGTTTCATCGAAGAACGGTAAAAGGTCCGCTATAAAACTGTCCTCCTGGTAGCGGACGATAATCGTCGGACTGAATGTAGGTTCGCTGATGGAAATATAGAGAAAATTATTGTTAAAATCAAACGGTATTTCAAAGCGTGCCTTAAACCTGAGCAGATCCATACGCTTCTTCAGTTTGTATTTCACGTAAAGACCCGTTTCCTCCACAACCGCACTGTAGTGTGTAAGAACATCCTCGTTTACGGCAACCTGCAGCTTAAATATGGAATCCACCATCTTATCGATTTTTTCCTGCGAAAGAGACTTGATAAAATCAATGTCCTCCTTATAGAGCTTTAATGATTCACTGAAAAAGACTTTGTCATCATGAAGGTTATCGTCTAAAGATCCGTCATCAAAAGTAAATGCAAGCCAGATCTCATCAAGTCCGTCAGACCGGATATACTGTTTTGTAAAGCTGAGCCTTTCCACCAGACTGCAGTATTTTTCCGAAATATTTTTAATCGGAAGTTTACGTAGTACGCTGCCGGAATTCCGAAGGGATGAAATCGAAAGATTATAAAGAAAATCCTTCTTTTCATTGAATTTCCGGTCAAGATACGGTTGGATCATGTTCATGGTCATATCCGCATTTTCTTCCGGCATATAAGTGGTCAGAATATGTTTTAAAGTATCCTTCCGCATCTGATCCGTCAGTTTGGAATAGATTTCCATCGGCCGGTTCTCCGGATTATTACAGATTTCCAGCACTTCCGCAAGTACTCCCGAACGATTCGTCGGCTCGGAATGAAGCTCGATATTCTTTTTTATATAATCGTAATCAAAAGAGGAAATGATTGCCGGCGCCGCATGTATTTTATCGAAATCCGCAAGTTCATCCGGGAGACTGCATTCTTTCATTTCCTTATAATCAAACCCCTGCATGAAAAGCGGCAGAATATTTTTGTTGTTTCTTCTGGCGAACTTGATTTCTTCCACTACATGGTCCACTTCGTCCGCAGATTTTTTCTTGAAAATATTTGGTGAAAGAATCAGAATAAAATCCGTGCAGCCCTCGATTGCACGTTGAATATTCTTATCGAAACGCCCGGCTTCCATGGCTTCCCGATCATAAAAAACAGTATACCCGCGATTGGTCAGCATAAAGTAAAGAAGCCTTGCCATAATCTCGCCGCCGTCACGCCGGTATGAAATGAAAATATCGAATTGTTTCTCTTTTTCTTTTCCCATGATAATCCCCTCCACTCTCATAAGAATACAACAAAGAAGACAATATAATCAACAGTCGGCAAAGCCTAAACGTCTGTCTGTCGAATCGGAATCATTCCGTCTGTTGAATCAGAATCGTACCGCATCTTGCATCCGCCTTAAGTGAGTGTTTTCCCTTTGCAGGAAAATATTCGTATAACGGACTTCCCTTATATTCCGTATCCCCGATCTGCATCTTTACCGGCGTTCCGGTAAGATACAGGGAATAGTCTTCCGGATGAAATCCCGGAATCGTAATCTCGGCACTACCCGTTCCGCAGCAAACTTCCAGATCCCCGGCCACGTTACCGAAATAGTAAAACCGGCCGGAACTGATATTGGAACGTAAGTTGCGGACATTCCCCGCATTCACGGTCATATCACCAAAGCCCACATCCGTTGTCATTTCATCCGTTGTAAGCTTCTCCACGTTAACCGTACCGAGACCGTTTTGTAAATGCACTTCCGTAAAATCCAGCGAATCAAATTTCATGCTGCTCCCCTTCGGAAACATTACCGTAATCTCTTTCCCCGAAAAATCCACGTCGGATGTAAACCTTCGCCCCGAAAAGTAAATGTCCAGATCATCCACTTTGCAGGTCTTCGGCATATAAACATTTACCTTAGGATCATCATTTGCCCCATACTTATGAATATAGGGGAAGATATTTATATAGAGCGTATCATCGTTAACAAAGATCTGATACTCTCCGCTGTTGTCACTTTCAAATGCATAAGCTTCCGCTTTGGAAGGAAGAATATTGACATGTCCGCTCATGGCACTGATTTTGATTCTCTTAATTCCCGCCGTATTCTCGATAATTGTGTACGGCACGTCGCCTTTATATTTCTCGGCATTTTCCGCAAACGAAATTTCCAGCAGATGATCCTTTTTCTCAACGGATAAAATCTTCAGATTCTGGATGCGGTCCGAAAACGGCAAAACCTCAATCGTACTCTCCACCGCTTCACGGGTTTCCTTCAAAGCCGCAATGGTCTGTATTCTGATATCCGCAATACCGCCCGATGCCACTCCGACGATTCCGAGAACCAAACCGATTACCGCAACAATAATTCCGCCTTTCAAAACCTTCACTACCAGTGCACGGATATCCTTCGCCATCACGCGGGGCGGTCTTTTACGAATTTTCCCGACAACCCAGGGGATTGCATCCAGCACAAACCAGAATAAGAATAGTTCCACTAAAACACCCAAGGCACAGAAATGAAGTCCTGCACCGAGATTGATTAAGGAAGCTCTCGGCAGGGAAATCATGTGTGCGATTCCGATGCCGACCAAAACAAGTCCTCCGAATACATTGACCGCTCCGAAGAAAATCATGCCTGCAAATAAGACCGCAATTCCGGCACCGATTACGGCA
>CADANR010000087.1 GCA_902789265.1 uncultured Lachnospiraceae bacterium
GAATTCCAAGAAGGCATTTAAGAATATGCTGAAGTGCGTTACCGAATTCAGTACTTCCGAAGAGATTATGAAGTTCATCCGCTCCGAAATGAAGCAGGGTAGCGATGTTGCCGGAAAAGGCTTCGACCAGGCAAGGCTGGATGCGATTGTGAAGCATTCCAAGAAGTTCCTGGATAATGATGAAGAGCCTTTGTTCTTCTCGGATGACGGGCTGTTTTCCAAGGGGAAACACGGAACGTTAATTACCAACAAGCGCACGCTGATTGCAGGAATGAAAACAAGAACCCTTCTTCACAGCGACCTGACTTCCATGACTCTGGATAACGGATCCGATATTCCGTATGTGTACTTAAACGGAGAAGAAGGACTTCAAATGAAAGGACCGCTCGGGGGGAACCCCGGATTCTTGGGCTCCTTCGCAGCTTTGGTCTGTGCATTGTCATTTGAGCAGAATCCCGGAAGGGAGAAGATTGTGCTGAATTACAAGCGTGACGACGATGATGACGATGAAGATAGCGATAGTGATGATGAAGAATAGATAATTTAGGGAGATGGCTTGACCATCTCCCTTCTTTTGTGCCTAAAATGTCGCCACGGGGACAGTCCCTCTGGTCCCACAACATATATTGAAATAAAATAATGCGACAAACACAACATATTGTGTTGTTTTTTCACTATTTGTCACCAGGGGGACAGTCCCTCTGGTCCCAAAATAAAAAACGTCACCACAGGGACAGTCCCTGTGGTGACATTTAAATTGAAGGATCGGTTGGCTTAAAAACACCTCCGATCAGCTTCGCTCTTACCCAGATAAACAATAGCCCGAGAATCGGAATGATAAACACCCACAGCACCCGCCAGTCGGTTCGGATGAAAAAGAATAAAGTGAAGATGCTGAGGGGCAGCAGCATAAAGAGAAAATAAATCAGGACGCTCCGCATAAAGAACTGGAACTTCCGCTTTTCGTAATATTCCTCGAAAAAACCGCGAATACTCTTGATTGCCATCACGCATTGCTCCGGCGAGTCATAGTCCTTGCTTCGAATTTCCGAAAGGTAATAAGCCTCCTCTGCCTGGTCCGCGCGAAATGTCACCTTATAAATCCGATTGTTGAAAACCAGTATGCCTTTCTCCTCCCAGGTCTTTTTATTGATTTTCGTCTTTTTGGAGGATTCCTCGATGTTATACTGTGCGCCGTTCCGCACGTAATCTACCAGATAATATTTCCCACGGAAAAATCTTGTCAGCCACCCGCCGTCATAAAGCAGTTTCTTTCGCTTGTATTTTCCGCTGCCGGACATGGTTTCATAGTCCTTGATTTTCTGATTCAGGACATCTTTTATTTCATGGAACTCGGAAACATTCGAAAACCCATTAACACCCGGAATTCCGGCAACCGCACCATCATCCATAGAATCTACAGCTTCAATCTCTGTCAAATCGCCGAGAATTTCCTTCGCCGTGGAAGAGTAGATGCAGCATTCCTTCAGCACAATCGTATATTCTTCCAAAAATTGGGGATTGCGGAGAGACTTCATGTAGTCCGGATGGTTTCGAAGCTTTTGCAGGGCATCTGTATGAATCGTCATATTTCCATAGAGGCTCTTCGTCAGTGACGGAACTGCCTTCAAAAGATTAAAGACTTCTCCGGGAACACTGAAGGAGGCATCGGACTTTTTCGAGGCATCCGCGATGGCGTCCACGGCCCGGATTAAAGCAGGTTCTTCGGGAAACAGAGGTTTATGAGCCTTTGCAGTTTTTTTGCCGGCAGCATATTCATCCGCCGCATGTACTGTTATTTTGCGCTGTAAACCTTCGCCGGAAACCTGTCTGTTCACAGTCCGACTTTTCGGCGCGTATTTTATCAGTTCCTCATAGGCATCATGCACTTTCGCCCACTCCTCGGGATTGTCTTCCGGGTGGACTTTACGAATCATTCGGGAATAAGCGCGCTTAATCTCCCTCGGGTCATTCGAGGGGTCCATTTCGAGTATTTCGTATAACTCGTCCCTACGACTCATCGTCATCGTTCCCTTCATGCCATTTGCGGAACAGTGCCTCAATCTCGTTATCTTCCTCGTCCATCCAGTCCGTGTTGTATTGCCAGTTCGAAATCGTGTAGCCGCTTAAGGACACTTCAAGTGCCACAAAGTATAGCTTTAAATGCTTCTTTACCTTCTCCTTAATCTCGCGGCAATCTCGTTCTTGACGGAAGGCGGCGCCATCGCATAGAGGCGCTTTCCCCATTCAAGCACCATTTTCGAATCCTCATCCTCAGCGTTTAAGGACCTGAATTCTTTGAGTTTATCGATTTTTGCCTGCAGATCTGCGTCGGGCGAAACACTGCCGGAATCGGTAAAAATTCTCTCAATATGAATGTTAAACCGCTCTATGTCAACGTTTACGATTAAAATGCCGTTGATGTCGTAGGTGTAGGTCAGCTGCATCTGCAGGTCGCGGTTTACGGGAGTCGGGAACGTGATTTCAATTTCGCCTAAGATTTTATTGTCGTCGGAGTACATTTCCTCGCCCTGAAAGATGCGGAAAACCGAGTATCTCTGCCCGTCCTTGGAAGGATACAGGTTTCTCGTGCGTGAAATCGGCAGGGGCGAATTTCTTTCGATGATAAAATAGGAGAGCGCTTTGTCTTCATTCTTTGCGTTATGTACATTCGTGCCGAGGGAGAACGGGCAGACGTCGGTCAGGAGAATGTCCTTTACTTCCGCGTCGCGCTCCTTGATGCCGGCGTATACGCCCATGCCTTCCGCGATGATGTGGTCGGGGTTTACGACTTTGATTTCCATGCGATGCAAGATATGCTTTAAAAATTGCTGTACCACGGGCATGCGGCTTGAACCACCTACCATGACGATGTCCGTAATCATGTCGGTTGTGCGGCCGGAGTCCAGAAGGACGCTGTTAACCGGTTTATATATTCTTTGCAGGACGGAAGCACAGATTTGCGCCATTTCCACGTCTTTTATCTCGGCTTCCGTGCTGATGTCTTCGATGTTAACGACCATTTTGGCAGACGAACTTTCGGAAAGCGCCATTTTAACGTGCTCTGCAGCTGCCAGAATGGCGAGACGGATTTCGGGCTTCTTTGCACGTTCTTCCAGCTGTTTTTCTTTGATAAACCAGTCCGCGATGGCGCGGTCAAAATCTATGCCGCCCAGCATGTTGTCGCCGCTGACGGTGATGATTTCCACGATATTGTCGAAGGTGTCAACAAGCGATACATCCAGCGTTCCACCGCCGAAGTCGAAGACGAGAAGAGTGCGCTCTTCGAAGCCGTCATCGATTTCCTTATCTTCGTCGGAATTCAGAATTCCCATGTGTACCATATAGCTGAGGGCGGCAGCAGAGGGCTCATTGATAATGCGGTCAACTTTCAGGCCTGCAATCTGACCGGCCATTTTAGTAGCATTTCTGGCGCGGTCGTTAAAGTACGCGGGCACGCTGATGACCGCTTCGGTGATTTTTTCCCCGAAATAGCGCTCGGCGTCTTCCTTCAGATTTTTAAGTACGAATGCGGAAAGTTCGGTTGAGGAGAAGGTTCCGGCGCTGCAGGTGAAGGGATGCTCACGCCCCATGAAACGCTTGAAGGACTCGAATGTGGAGTCCGGGTGCGTGGCTTTACGCTGCTTTGCGACTTTTCCGACATAAACCGTGCCGTCGTCGTCAAAACTGACCACACTCGGCGTGATGTATTCTCCTAATGCGTTGGGAATGGGACAGGATTTCCTGCCGTCCCAGTAATAGACCAGGCTGTTGGTGGTGCCAAGATCGATTCCGACGATTCTGCTCATGTGTTTTTCCCCCCTATGTAACCGATTATACTGTAAATGTCACCAGAGGGACAGTCCCTGTGGGGAACTCCGGTGCAAAAATGTCACCAGGGGGACAGTCCCTGTGGGGAACTCGCTCAAACTCAGTCAATTTGATACCATTTGGACACTTCTTGTGATACATTCGGTCAAACTCAGTCAGGAATGTCACCAGAGGGACTGTCCCTCTGGTCCCACCTAAATATAACTTGCGACAAACCCCGATTTTGTGGTAGAATTAGGGGAGTTTTAAAGAAAATTACCCACGGAGAAAACAAACATGTTAAACAATAAAGTCATTCTTGTAACCGGCGGAACAGGCTCATTCGGAAATCGTTTTGTCGAGTATGCTTTGGAGAATTACAATCCGAAGAAAATCATCATTTATTCCCGCGACGAATTCAAACAGTTCAACATGCAGAATAAAATGAAGCGTCTTTACCCGGACAAGGCTTCCTGCCTTCGCTATTTCATCGGCGACGTTCGTGACAAGGACCGCTTATACCGTGCCTTTGAAGGCGTGGATTACGTCATTCACGCGGCAGCAATGAAGCAGGTTCCGGCATGCGAATATAACCCGAACGAAGCCATCAAGACCAACATTCACGGCGCACAGAACATCATCGAAGCAGCCCTGGACTGCGGCGTGAAAAAAGTAGTAGCGCTTTCAACCGACAAAGCGGTTAATCCCGTCAACCTTTACGGCGGCACGAAGCTCGTATCCGACAAGCTCTTCATCGCAGCGAACGCATACACCGGAGACAAGGACATCTCCTTCTCCATCGTCCGCTACGGAAACGTTGCCGGAAGCCGCGGCTCCGTCATCCCGTTCTTCCAGGAACTCATTGACAAGGGCGAAACGAAGCTTCCGATCACCGACTATCGTATGACCAGATTCTGGATCAGTCTTGACGAAGGCGTACAGCTCGTCATCCGTGCACTTGAAGAGGCAAAGGGCGGCGAAACCTTTATTTCCAAGATTCCTTCGTTTAAAATCACCGACCTGGCAGAAGCCATGCTCCCCGGATGTGAAATGCCGGAGGTAGGCATTCGTGAGGGAGAGAAGCTTCACGAAATCATGATTACCGCGGAAGATGCCATGACAACTTATGAATATGACGATTATTTCATCATCTATCCGCAGATTGTCTGGGCAAACAAGAAGCAGCCGAACCCGACCGGAATCAAGGTGCCGGAAGGATTCTCCTATTCTTCCGACAACAACACACAGTGGCTGGACGTCAGCGGAATCAAGGAAAGACTGAAAGCCGAAATCGGAAAACACTAACTATATCTCTTTAAAGGAGAATTCAACATGTCATTAAACAGAGAGGAATTCGATGTTTTAGAGAATCTGGTGATGACTGCATCTCCGGTATCTTTGCAAAATTTAGTAAAAAATACAGGCTATCCGGCTGAACATATCAGCCGGGTGCTTGAAAAACTCTCCGAACAGGGATTTGCAGATACGGATGCAGATGGAAACAGGGTAATCACAAATGAAGGTGTTACAGCTTTAGAGCCCTATCGTTGTAAGAGGGCTATTTTTATTGCAGCGGGTTTTGGCAAACGCCTGGTTCCGATTACTTTGAATACGCCGAAACCATTGGTTCGTGTACATGGTATACGCATTATTGACAGATTAATCGATGCATGTCTGGAAGCCGGAATTAAGGAGATTTATATTGTTCGCGGCTATCTTGCCGAGCAGTTTGACCAGCTTTTATATAAATATCCGATGATCAGATTTCTGGAGAACCCGGTTTACAGTGATGCCAACAATATCAGTTCATCGCTGATTGCGAGGAATCTGTTGTCAAATGCATATGTTTTTGAGGCGGATCTCCTGATTTCAAATCCTTCTATCATCAGAAAATATCACTATACTTCGGATTTTCTTGCCATAAAAAAAGACAGTACGGATGACTGGTGTTTCAGGGTAAAGAACGGTATCATCACCGAGGAGAGAGTCGGTGGAGAAGGCGATGATATCTGGCAGATGGTCGGGATTTCTTATTGGAATGAAGAGGATGGGAAAAAACTATCCCAGGACATCGCAGATGTATATGTTTCCGATGTTGGTAAAGAAAGATACTGGGAACAGGTTCCGCTGGTGTTCCGGAAAGAAAATTATGCCGTTGAAGTGCGGGAATGCATAGAGGAAGACATAATAGAGATAGATACTTTCAACGAATTAAAGAGTATCGATAAGGCTTATGACATTTAATTTAAGAAGTTTTTAAAGCAAAAGGAATATAAGTTTAAAAAGCATAAAATAAAAAAATAAGTTATAGAGCATCCAAGAAACAATCAGGAAAGCGAGTAATACCATGGAATCAATTAAAAGAAATATACTTCTCAATCCCGGTCCTTCCACAACCACTGACAGCGTGAAATATGCCCAGGTTGTGCCGGACATCTGCCCCCGTGAGAAGGAATTCGGCAGTCTGATGAAGGGACTCAGAGAGGACCTGGTTAAAATAGTTCATGGGGACTTGGAGAAGTATACAAGCGTATTATTCTGCGGTTCCGGGACGATTAACATCGACGTATGCATCAACAGCCTTCTTTCCGAAGGAAAGAAAGTTCTGGTCATCAATAACGGTGCATACAGTACGAGAGCGGTTGAAATCTGTGAATATTATGGTTTGCCCCACATTAATCTGCAATTTCCGGTTGATGAAAGACCGGATTTAAATCAGGTGGAAGAAGTATTAAAATCCAATCCGGACATTGCGCTTGTACATACCACGCATAATGAAACCGGAACGGGAATCCTAAATCCGATTCGCGAAATCGGAGCACTGGCACATAAATACGGAGCTGTTTTTACCGTGGATACCACGAGTACCTATGCAATGCGCCCAATCAATATTGAAGAGGATAATATTGATTTTTGCATGGCATCCGCTCAGAAAGGCTTGATGGCATTTACCGGCCTGAGTTTCATTGTAGGAAACAGGGCAATTATCGAAAAGAGCAAAGATTATCCGAAACGTTCTTATTACTGTAATCTTTATCTTCAGTATGATTTCTTTGAAAGAACAGGGGAGATGCATTTTACACCGCCGGTACAGACCATCTATGCGACTATTCAGGCATTGGAAGAGTATTGGGCGGAAGGCGAAGAAGCAAAATGGGCACGCCATACGAGGGTATTCAATGCAATCAATCAGGGACTGGATGAACTGGGATTTAAACAGGTCATCAAACCGGAATGGAGAGCGGGTCTCGTTTCCTCCGCAATCTATCCGGATGACCCGAACTGGAGCTTTGAAAAAGTTCATGATTATTGTTATGAGAGAGGATTTACCATTTATCCCGGCAAAATTTCTGCCACCAATACATTCCGTCTTTGCGCGCTCGGTGCCATAGATGAAGCGGATATCCGGGATTTCTTCGTAGTGTTTAGGGAAGCGCTGGAAGCCACGGGAGTACAGATTCCAATAGTTTACAATTAAAGTTAAGAAATGAATGCCTTACTGCGTAAATAAGAATCCGGGCAGGCATTTAAGTAAGTAAAAATAGTATGCATAAGTCAGTATCTTACCAGTTAGGAGCAAGCAAGTGAAAACAGTTTATACCTGCTTTTGTACGGACGTCATTCATGAAGGACATCTCAATATCATTAACGAGGCAAAAAAGCGCGGCAGAGTGATTGTCGGATGTCTTTCCGATGAGGCTTTAATCCGATATAACAAATTCCCGACCATCAGCCAGGAGGAGAGAGTAAAGCTTTATCGAAGCATTGAAGGGGTTGAAGAAGTAGCAATCCAAACGGACATGTTTTATGATGACGTGATTACGTTGATTAAGCCGGATTACATCCTCCACGGAGACAACTGGAAGGAAGGTCCGGAAAAGGCAATCCGCGACCATGTAGAAGAACTTCTAAAATCGTACGGCGGGGAACTGGTTGATATTCCATATACATACAACGAAAAGGTAAAGAAAATTGACCTTCAGTTACGTGAGAAACTGGCGATGCCGGAGTACAGAAGAAAAAGACTACGTCAGCTCCTTCAGATGACTCCGATCGTGAAGGTAATGGAAGCACACAGCGGTCTGACAGGTTTAATTGTGGAAAAGACGGTTGTGGAACATGAAGGAAAACTGGACCAGTTCGATGCAATGTGGGTGTCAAGCCTTTGCGACAGTACTGCTAAAGGAAAACCGGATATCGAGCTGGTGGATATGACAAGCCGTTTCCGCACCATTGATGACATCATGGAGGTCACCACGAAACCGATTATTTTTGACGGTGATACCGGCGGACTGGCTGAACATTTTGTATACACTGTCCGTTCTCTGGAACGAATGGGAGTATCCGCAGTCATCATCGAGGATAAGAAAGGTCTTAAGAAAAACAGCCTCTTCGGTACCGAGGTTGAGCAGACGCAGGCATCCGTTGAAGAAATGTGTAATAAAATTTCAGCCGGAAAGCAGGCGCAGCTTACCGATGATTTTATGATTATTGCACGTATTGAATCCCTGATTTTGGAAAAGGGAATGGAAGATGCATTGGAAAGAGCGAATGCATTCGTGAAAGCCGGAGCGGACGGCATTATGATTCACAGCCGGAAAAAAGATCCTGCAGAGATTCTGGAATTCTGCGATAAATTCAGAGCTGAGGACAGGGATACCCCGATTGTTGTGGTTCCGTCCAGTTTCAATGAAATTACGGAGGAAGAACTTGCGGAACACGGTGTAAACATTGTAATTTATGCCAATCAGCTTACACGTTCCGCATTTCCTGCAATGCAGCAGACGGCGGTGGATATTTTGAAATATCACAGGGCGAAAGAGGTTGATGACCGCCTGATGCCGATAAAAGAAATTATTACACTTATTGACGAACTGTAGTTTTTTAAAGAATTAAAAGAAATAAAGACTATAAAGAATAAGATTATTAAAGATTAATAAGAATAAAGTTTAATAGAATAAAGATAAACAACGGGGACAACAGAAAAAGTGTCGGAAAAACAGAAGAATCAGAATAAGAAAAGAGCAAAATTCCACTTAAAGCAGGCAATTATTCTTGCAGTGGCATGTGGATTTTTACTCTTTTTATATGCGCCGTTGGAATTGTATTTCACAAACATAACGGACTTTTGGTTTGATTTATACAATATTATCGGCATTGAGCTGGTTATGTTTTTACTCACGACTGCAGTTATATTCGGAGCATTGTTTTTGGCTAACCTGATACACCCGATTGTGTATAAAGTCCTGTATTGTGCCGGAGTAGTTCTCTTTTTTACTTTTTATGTGGAGGGAAATTTCTTATCGAAGGATTTGCCGCTTTTGGACGGAAGGAAAATCGACTGGCAGGCAATTTCGATGCACAGGGTATATTCGATTCTGGTCATAGTGGTACTGACTGCAATTATTGTTGTTTTAATCAAAATTTTTAAGTATGAAAAGACGGAAAAATACCTTCAGTATGCAATGCTTTTCTTAAGTGCGATTCTTCTGGTAACCCTTTGTACGATAGGTATTCAGAAAAAAGGATTTGAGAAAAAGACCAGAGTAGTCATCAATAAAGATGCCGAATTTGATTTTTCAAATGACCGGAATGTGATTATGGTAATTCTTGATGCGGTGGACGCAGATGTTTTCGAAGAGATTATCGATAAGAAGCCGGAGTATTATGATACGTTCAAGGACTTCACTTTTTATAAAAACATGACTTCCACGTATACGCAGACGGAGTATTCCGTAGCATATCTTTTATCCGGAATATTCCTGGACGTAACGTCAAATGATTTCTTTGCCGACTACGTTGCGAAGGCATTTGATGAATCGGTGCTTTTGCAGAATTTCATGGATGAAGGTTACCGCATCGGATATTATGAACCGAACTGCTATCCGTACAGCAGTAAACGCGTGCTTTCTTTTGACAATGTTTACGGGGCAGATATGATTAAGATAGACGCTGCGTCCTACTTAAAGTGTATGATTAAACTTGTGGGATTCCGTTATGCACCCTTTGATGTCAAGCAGTTTTGCGTGGTATATTATAAGGATTTCCAGGCGGATGAGAGGAGCGCGATTGCGGAAAATTATTATACGGACTATAACGACGTGTTCCTAAATGATATCGAAAACAGTGAGTTTAACATTACGGATGATAAGTTCTTCAAACTCTATCATTTAGAGGGTGCACATATTCCTTTTGAATACGATGAAAAGGCAAATAAAGTAGGCGGCACAACCTATGAACAGTGTGTGGAAGCATCGTTTTATGTGGCTTCATTCCGGAAGACAGACTTCATCCGGTATTTCTGGTAAAAGGAATGAATGAAACAAATTCACGTATGGGTATCAATGATGCACCGGTTTCTTTTGAGGACTTCGGTGAGGCAGTGGAACGCTTAAAAGACGGTGCTACAGCATCGGAGATTACCGACTGGGAGGAAGGGGATACAAGAGATCGTAAATGCTATGTATTTTTCTACAAGGATGAAGGAAACATGCATTTCAGCGAATGTATTCAAAAAGGGCACGCCGGCGACTGGACGCAGGTGGAGGTA
>CADANR010000088.1 GCA_902789265.1 uncultured Lachnospiraceae bacterium
GTTCCGGATATATTTCTTCTTTCCGTTTACTCATTCTCCCGGTCGGTTCATAACTGTCCAAACTTTTTTTCCCGATACGCTTCTCATCATCGCCTGCGTCAGTGTATCTGACTTTGCCTTCGTAAATCTCTCTTTGAATATGTGCCCACAATTTCCCGTCATCCAGAAAATAGTCTCCTTCCGAAAAAAGCACAAAGTAACCGCTCCGTTCCCTTGCTTCAATATATCCTTCCTCCAAAAGGAGCTCCAGGGCATGCTCTACCGTAATCACGCTGATCCCGTTTTCCTCTGCAAGAATCCGTTTACTCGGTAATTTTTCTCCTGTTTTGTATATACCCCGTACAATATCTCTTTTTATTTCTTCATAGATTCTTATATATTTCGAACTCATCTTTATTCAAAGATCCTTCTGGTTATATAAAATTATTCAAATAAGATCCTTCTGGTTATATAAAATTATTCAAATTTGGTAGTTTTTATAATATCAATTTAATGATATTCTGTTTTCTAAAGTATTACAAGTAGTATATATACAAATGAATTGCATCGACCAAGTGTCAGGCAGATCCCCGGGGGAAGGCTCTATAGAACACGAGCAAAGCATAACTCATAGCCGGAAATAACGTATGAATTGCGAGCTTCTACGAGACTTCCCACGAGGACATGCTGACACGCAGGGAGTCATTTATAAGTATTACTTACAGAAAGGAAATCATCATGTACAAAAAAGTATTAACCATCCAGGACATCTCCTGTGTCGGACAGTGCTCCTTAACTGTCGCACTTCCCATTTTATCCGCATGCGGAATGGAAACCATCATTTTGCCTTCCGCCATTCTTTCCACCCATACGGCAGGTTTTTCGGGATTTACCTTCCGTGACCTAACCGAGGACATTGACGGAATTGCCGCTCACTGGGCAAAGGAAGGAATCTTCTTTGACAGCCTGTATACCGGATATCTCGGAAGCACCGAGCAGATTGACAAAGTACTTGCCATTGCAAAAGACCGCTTAAAAGAAGGCGCATTATTCGTTGTGGATCCCGCCATGGCAGATAACGGCAAATTATATCCGGCATTTGATTCCGTTTTCGTGGAAGCAATGAAAAAGCTCTGCGAGAAAGCGGATGTGCTGCTTCCCAACATTACGGAAGCATGCTTCTTAACTGGTGTGGAATATAAGGAAACCTATGACGAAGCCTATATTAAAGAGCTGGTTGGCAAGCTTGCGGCAAACGAAAAACAGAAAATTGTCTTAACCGGTGTCAGCTACAAAAAGGAAACTACAGGTGTAGTTGTATATGAAAACGGTGAGATTCAGTATTATGAGCATGAAAGAATCGAGAAAGGCTGCCACGGAACCGGCGATGTTTATGCATCCGCCTTTGTCGGCGCCTTAATGAATGATAAATCCACATATGAAGCAGCAAGAATCGCTGCAGACTATACCGTGGCATGTATCAAATATACTCAGGGAGATGAAGAACACTGGTACGGCGTCAAATTCGAGCCCGTACTCGGTCAGTTGATTGACTTATTAAAATAAAGAAAGTCCCCTTTTGACAAGGAGACTGAAACGCTCTTCTTTAAATAACCAAATTTAAGAAAAAGAGAGTTCATCCGGCTTGTAAATCCCGGAACGGACAATTAATGCGGCGCCTTCGAACACTTCGATCGTGCCGCCTTTTTTATGAAATTCATTGCTGACGGTGAAGACTCTTTTGTTATTTATCTCCCCTTCGAACTCATAATAAAAATCACGGATGACAACCCTGCTTTGATCGGTTAAGGAGAATACCGAAAGCTTCCCTTCGCACTCTTTCCCGTAGCGAACACTCTGTCCTGCCGTTAAGACATATATGCTTTCCTTCTCCGAAAGAAGAAACATGCGGATTCCTTCTTCCGTAAATTCATGGAGCAGTTGAATATTTGCAAAGGTGTGATCGAATCTCTCGCCGCCCAGTCCTCCGAAAACATAAATCATTTCCGCTCCGAGTTCTTTTAATTTCAAAACTCCGAGCCGCATGTCCGTATCGTCCTTCTCCGGACTGCAGGGATTTAAAGTAAGTTCCGGAAATCTGTCCTTTGCCTTTTCAAAAATCTCCTCCGGCAGGGAATCCTTGTCCCCAAGCCAGTAGTCGGGCCGGATATTTTCCTCCGTAAAAAAAGAAAGGCCGCCGTCAGCCGCCAACGAAATACAGTCCGAATTCTTAAGACACTCTTTCAAAAAATCTTTCTCGGCTCCCAGCGGGGCTGCCCCCACCAGGATGCCGGTTTTTTCTTTTTTCATGGTTTTTCCTTCAGAATCTTTTGCTCTGTCAGTTATTATTATATTCCGAAAAGCTTATCCCTTCAGACCTTTTGACTGACGAATCATATCCTCTACAACAATATCATAGATCTCGCCGAGGGTGGAGCAGTATTCCAAAACCTTCCAGGGTGCATTGGTATGATAGTGAATCTTAATCAGATCCTCATCGCCAACCGCAAGGAGACAGTCTCCTACGAAATTCTCGGTGATGTAATCATTGATTTCATCCTCATCCAGATCCTTGTCTGTTCTCTCAATCAGTAACTGTGTGTCATAGCGATATTCGATTTCTTCCATTTTTAAATCCTCCTGTTTCTTAGAATTTATTATTTCGGGCTACTGACTTGCATGTCGTCACGAAGCAGTTTATTTACATTAACTGAAGAATGATACGGTTTCTGCCAGATGCTCGGACAATTCTTCTACCTGTGACATCTCCCTCGAAATCTCGTTTACATTCTCGGATACGGATTCGATGGAAGCACTGACTTCCTCGGAGGATGCCGCATTTTCTTCGGAGATTGCGGAAAGATCGCTTACGTTGGATACGATTGCTTCCTTGATATCCGCAAGACGTCTTGTATTCTCCCTGACTTCCTGAATTGCCTGTACATTTGCTTCTATCGCTTCGTTCAAAGCTTCGAATTCTTTACTGGTCTTCTCGATATCTGCCTGGCTCTCTTCAATAACCGTACGGATATTGCTTGCAAGTTTAACGCTCTCTTCGGAGTTTGCCAAAACCTCTTTCGCAATCTGTTGGATGCTGGTCGCACCTTCGTTGGACTTTAAGGAAAGTTCTCCGATACTCTTTGCAACAACCGCAAATCCTTTTCCGGATTCTCCGGCTCTTGCCGCTTCAATCGATGCGTTTAAGGAAAGGAGTTTTGTCTGGCTTGCAATACTGATAATCAGTTCAACGGCTTCGTTTACTTTTTCAATGGAATCATTGGTACGAAGAATCTGGTCCGTGATGCTGTTAACCGCATCAATCGTATCCTTAAAGGAGGTAAGTACCTGCCCCATGCTCTTGGATGCGTTGTCATTGATCTGATTCATTTCATCCGCGGAATCGGAAAGTTTCTGAACATTTCCTTCAATATCCGCAACATATTCGCCCATGTCGGAAACCTTTAAGTTTACATCCTGTACGCTTTCCGCCATACTCTGTGCACCCTGTGCAAGCTCCTCCACTGCGGAAGAAATGTGTGTTGCAGCAGTCTGCGTATCCTCGGAAAGAGTATTTACGGAATGTACGTTTTCTCCGATAATCTGTGTGGCATTCTTTACCTCTGTGACTGCCCCGTTGAAATTCTCCTGGAACTGTCCGAGAGAATGAATCATCGTCTGGTTTTCCGTGATGACGCTGTGTACGTTAAATCTTTCACTGACATGACCTTCCGCACAGACTTCCAATGCATTTGCCATATCGGTAAACGGTTTCTTCACGGTTCTTGCAACCAGAATAATGACGATTGAGAATACAATCATTAAGCCGACTCCGCAAAACATAACTCTCAGTATGATTCTGGTAATATCCTTCTTAACGATACTTACATCTTTTCCGATAAAGGTCATGCCGACCGTTTTTCCGTTTCCGTTCCGGATCGGCCGGTAATCCACATAGTATTTACTTCCGCCGATTTCCTCAACGGCGTCATAATAATGCTTTCCGCCGCGAAGAACATTTGAAATAACTTCATCGGATGCCTTTACGCCTTCCATTCTGGAACCGTTTTCATTTTTTACGGAGCTGATTAAGGAAGTATCCCCGAAATAAATGGTCATATATATCCCTTCGTCCACGAATCCGTCTACCAGGTCATTGCTCTTCCAACGGCTCCACTCTTCGGTTCCCAGGGTATCTCCGTATGCGCCGGAAACATAGTTATTGAATTCTTTATTGCAAAGAGAAATTTCGGTCCGGACATTCTTATGGATCAGTTTCGAAACATTAAAATAGGTCAGAATAAAGAACATGACTAATGCTGCGCCAAGTGGTATTAAGCCAAACATTAGAAGCATTTTCAACAATGTAAATTTGGATTTTTTCATGCCTGTACCCTCAATATATAGTGTGAAACCCGTAATTTTTAGCAATATCTATTGCAATTATATCAAGTTTACCCTCCGGTTGTCGATAAAATTTAAGTAAAAAGGCGAAAATCAGGAATTCTGCCTTGCGGCTTTTTTTGCTTTCTTTACCTCATACATATTTTCATCGGCAATCTTTAATGCCTTTAAAATATCAAAGCTTTCGTTTAACGTAGTGGTATATGTGCCGCTGCTGGTGGTTACAAAATAGGTAAGCCCCGACGTTTTGTTGTATTCATCCAACTCGTCATTAATACACTGAACCAGATTTTCCGGTTTGCAATCACCGATCAGTACCGCAAAAACCTCATCGCCGCCAAAACGGGCACAGACAGCCGGTTCCGGACATGCCTTCTTTAATGCGTTCGCAACCATACAGATTGCGTTGTCCCCGTCCGCATGTCCGAAGTGGTCGTTGATGTATTTTAATCCGTCCAGATCCGACATAATTACCGTAATCTCTTTTCCCTTGTTTTCCGGACTGAAACGGAGTTCCCGGAACACATGCTGGAATGCGACACGATTATAGAGACCTGTCAGTGCATCTCTCTTATACATCTCATCCATGCGGGCAAGAAGCGAACGCTGGTTCGCGCTGTTGATATAACCGCCGATTCCGAGGCTGATTGCATTCGTAATACCGGTGGTTCTCGAATAATTCGTAATCGTATAATTATCAAAATGATAAAGAAGGAATCCGATCGGCTTGTTTGTGTAATCCAGTGCGTTAAAAATCAAGGGATAGCCGACCTTCACGATTTCGTAAAGGCGGTTTCCGCACTGGTCAGGGTAAGAACGGAACATCGTTTCCTCTCCCTCTTCCGGCGGATTCTCCGAATCATATACTAAGAACAAATCCTTCGTCCAGTCCTTATCCGTATCTTTTAAGAAGTAGTTTTTGCTGAATTCAAAGCATTCCCTGTTTACAAAACAAAGAAGATTCTGCATCTGATAATGGTTGAGCTTACCGATCATCTCTTTGTTGGAATGACAGGTGTGCATATCGGACGCAATTTTGTAAAGTGCACGGTAATCGTCCTGATGACGGTAGAAATTATTGTTTAACACGCTTAAGATTACCTTGGAATCCTTCATAAAGGAAGGGCATCCGCAGGATTCATTCGGCAGTAATTTCGGCAAAATATAAGTATCTTCGATTGTCTCGCCGTTTAAAATACGAAGCACGTTTTCATAACATGCATGCGCCAGAAGACTCGTTTCGCAGCTTGCCGTTGAAATAAACGGAGAAGTAAAATAAGCTTCCTCGATTCCGTCAAATCCGGAAACCAGCACATCATCGGGAACACGGATTCCCGCTTTCGAAAGTACATCGCAGACATTGATTGCCATAATGTCATTCGCACAGATAACGGAATCAAATTCCCGGCCGTTCTTTAATACTTCATTCATGGCTTCGATGCAGGGATTCGCCCAGAAATATCCGTAAGCAATCATTCCTTCTTCAAACGGAATCCCGAACTCTTTGCATAATTTCTTAAAAATATCTTCACGGGTCTGTGAAAAAGTATTCCCCGGAATGCCCGCCATCATAATCGGTTTTTTAATATGATGCTCTTCAAACATGTGGCGTGCAATCAGTTCAAAACCTTTTTCATAATCGAATTTAATGAAGGGAACACCGTCATACTGCCCGTCCACGACAATGACGGGAATCCCGTTCTCACGGGCCTTATTTATAATCTTTTGGGAAATTGTACGGCTCTTGATTGCTTCGTCCATAATAAGAATTGCATCAAGAATCGGATAGGGAATCAGATCAAAAACGGAAGCTTCCGCCGAAATGAAATCTTCCTCCCAGTATGCATCGGAGTTCAACGCATAGACTAACATCGAGCAGTTCTGCTGCTTTATATTTTCGTTGATAATCTGGATTAACTGATGAATTTGCGAATCAAACACTCTGGATGTACAAAGTGCAATTACTTTTCTGTCGCGAAACATTTTTTTGCTCCCGAAATACTGCTGTGAAGTACTTTCATAAAATAAAGATAAGTTGAATTGTATATATTTCTACAGTTTTTTCATTATACAGCATTTTATATTATACCATATTTGACTAAAAAATAACAAAGATTATCGAGCAGGAAAGAATTTATTCACGCCCTGAATATAACAAAAAACCGTCCGGGTTTTCCGGACGGTTTTCAATGTTTTACATCAATTTCCGAATTATTTATCTTCTTTCTTTGCAGGTGCCTTTTTAGCCGGAGCTTTCTTTGCTGCTTCCTTTTTTGCAGGAGCCTTGGCTGCATCCTTCTTTGCGGGAGCTTTCTTTGCAGGAGCTTTCTTCTCAGCTTTCTTGAAGTTTAATTCCTTTAAAAGAAGAGCTTTCTTAAGGTTGCCTTCTGCTTTGATCTTGCCGGTAAGATATGCTTTCTCAAGTCCGAGCTTTCCGGTTGCAATATCAACCAATACCTGACCGTCAGCAGTTACCAGAACATCTCTGTCATAATATTCATAAGGTTCTACGGAAACTTTTCCGTCCTTTACCTCAAGATAGAACGCACCCTGTGCTTCTCCGGTTACGTTGAACTGGATTGCAACATGCTCTTTTACCTTGCCTGCATCTGCTGCTTCATATGCTTCTTTTGCCTGTTTTACTAATTCTTCGTAAGTCATTTTATCCCTCCTGAATGAACAAAAAACGATTCCTTTTAACTCACAACGTGTGTATTATATGCTTTATAAAGACTGAATTCAATATAAAAAACTCACAACGTTCTCAGCATTCTCAAAGATTTTTTGTTAATTCTTCCGCATAACGAACGGTCTCCATTGCATCCCTGCAATAGCAGTCCGCACCGATTGCATCCGCGTATTCCTGAGTCAGAACCGCACCGCCCACGCAGACCTTCGCCCACGGAGCCTTGACTCTGAGCAGTTTTATCGTCTCTTCCATTGCAGGAACCGTCGTTGTCATAAGCGCAGATAAGCCGACTAACGGGGCATGGAGACGGATCGTTTCTTCGGCGATTTTTTCCGGCGGAACATCCTTGCCGAGGTCGGAAACCGCAAAGCCGTAATTCTCAAGAATCAGCTTCACGATATTCTTTCCGATATCATGGATGTCTCCGTGCACCGTGGCAATGACAACCGGACAGCCGGAGGATGCATTTTCCCCGGAAGAACCCATTTGTTTTTTTACTTCCTCAAACGCCGCTTTTGCAGCCTCTGCAGCCATCAAAAGCTGTGGAAGATACACTTTCTTTTTTTCAAAATCAGCGCCCACCACGTTCAGCGCGGGGATGACGTCTTTTTGTATAATCTCAAGAGGTTTTTCCTCTTTTAATTTTTCCTTTGTAAGATTTCCGGCTTTCTCCTTAAGTCCCCTTATGATTGCATTCTGAAGGGGAGAAAGTTCATTTCCTTCTTCGATCTTACCGTTCCCCGAACCTGCTGCCCCTGCGGAATTTCCTCCTGCTCCGGATACCGGCTGCAATGTGGGTAGTTTGGACGCATAATCAATATACTCCATGCAGTTTTCATCCATGTTATGAAGGGCTTTGAAAGCGAAATAAACATTCATCATCTCCGTGGAATACGGATTCATGATGGCTGCGGATAATCCTTCCTCCAAGCAGAGTGCGAAGAAGGTGGATGTAATGATGTTTCGTACCGGAAGTCCGAAGGAAACATTGGATACACCTAAGGATGTATTCACATTCAGTCCGTGACGGATGCCGTGTACCGCCTGCATCGTAGCCAAAGCCGCTTTGGTATCTGCAGAAATCGTCATGGCGAGCGGATCGAAAATCAGGTCTTTTTTCCGTATGCCGTACTCCTCCGCTTTCGCAATAATTTTCTTTGCAATCTCCACACGCTTGTCGGAAGAATCCGGAATGCCGTCTTCATCCAGTGTAAGCGCCACTACAAAACCGCCGTACTTCGCAACCAGCGGGAAAATTGCTTCCATGACTTCCGTCTTGCCGTTGACGGAATTGACCATGGCCTTTCCGTTATAACAGCGAAGCGCCTTTTCCATTGCAACTACATCTGTAGTATCAATCTGAAGCGGAAGGTCGGTAACTGCCTGCAGCTCTTTCGTCACTTTCTCAAGGAGTGCCACTTCG
>CADANR010000089.1 GCA_902789265.1 uncultured Lachnospiraceae bacterium
TATACAAGGTCTGCGCCGGTATAGCAGCTGGGGTATGGTTCGCGCACCTGGAAGGTCAGCCGGTTGCAGTCCCAGTCCATCCGGATTTCCGGTACGTCGCCCATCTGAAAGGCCTTCGCCATCCCGCGAAACTCCGCCATGATGGATTTATGCCATCCGGTCATTCCGAAGCCGGTCGAAATGATGACGCCCGACGAGGACTGGTTTTCAACAAGACCATTATAACATATATGATATCTGGCTGAAGTATGATTTCGAATTCCGACGAAAAAATCATTGACCGCGTATAAGACCTGTCCGTCCTTCATCTGCGCTTTCGCCATGGTGACTTTCTTTTCGTTATACCGTCCTTCCACCACTCTCGGGAGGAGCCGCTCCATGTCCCCGGGTTCGAATTTTAATAAATCGCCTTCCCACCTTTCGGGATCCGGATTGACGCCGATTAAGGGCTGACCGTTTAAGTATTTCATGACATTGGTGACCAGGCCGTCCCGGCCTACCGCTATCACGATATCTTCTTCTCCGAAGATCATGTTCGGGATGTATTCTTTATCAATTTCCAGGACGCGCGCGTTTTCCTTTGCAACTTGGGCTACGGTTTTAAGCGCTGCTTTATAGATCATGTCCTCTTCGACATAATCGGTGAAATCCGCACCGAGGTGTTCGATATAGAATTCCGCCTGCTCGATGGTATTGTATCTTCTGATTAAATCTTCCAGTCTCGTGCGGCTCTTTACGATTACGATTTTATTCATGCCTCGTTCCATGCACCGTTCCTCCTTTCTCGTCGCCGCAGGTGTCACCACGGGGACAGTCCCTCTGGTCCCTTCTTGAGAATTGTCACCACGGGGACAGTCCCTCTGGTGACATCCGGGTTATGCTTTCCCTGCATCCATGATTGCGGCAAGCAGATCGGGGGTCATGTTGAGAGTTCCTATTTTACCGGCATTTTCGCCGAGTTCCATAAATGCCTTCGCCATTAAGGTCTTCGGATCCATATTTGCAAGAGCGCAAGCTTCGATGAGTGCTACATTTGCATTTTCATATGCCTTCACCATCTGAGCTACTGCGAATGCCTGCTCTTCAGCACGTTTCTTGCTGTTTTCCACCTCAAGTTTTACGAATTCACCGTTCTTCTCCTCAAGTTTGATCTTCTCTTCCAGCTCGTTTTTCTGCATTTTAATGCGGCGGTCTTTCTCTTTTTCTTCGAGGGATAATCTGCCTTCGAGCTTACGCTCTTTGATTTCATGTTCTTTCTGTGCCACCTTCATCTCGGTATTCAATTCGTTTTCCTTAATCAGACGTTCCTGCTCAATTGCAGCATTCCTTCTTTTGTAAATCGCATCATCCTGCTCCTTTAGAATTTCTTCTCTTGCCGCTGCCTCCAGGGCTTTCCTGGTTTCTGGTCTTGCCAGAATACCGAGTACATTGACAGATAAAATCCTGATGCCGAGATTTTTCACCGTTTCATCTTCTTTCAGTGCTGCAAGGATGATATCCGCCATTTCATCCGCCATCTGAATGACGCGGCGTATATCGTACTTTCCGACTTCACGAATGATAATGGTTTTGATGACGTTATTTACACGTACACGAAGCTGCTCGAGTGCCACCTTTTTTCGTCCTTCGTAATCTCTTGTGTAAGCAAAATCCGCCATCTCCCCGGCCCGTTCGAAGTCATCAATTAAGTAAGTTACGGCGCCCTGTACGCAGGCACTCTGATAATCCGCAGTGATTAAATCATCGAATGCAAAGGCTGCATCCAGTGCTATTGCCGGAATGACTAATATGCTCGTGTTGATATCATTATAAAGGAGTGTCAGACCGGATCCTTCTTTCACTGCCTTTCCGTTTCGAATTACCCTTACATAGTCTGCCGGTTGAAATTTTCTAAATCTGATTGCCATATGAATCACTCCTTTCTTGTTAGTAGCATTTTGCTACTTTCTAATTGTATGTTAGTATACATTCGCTACTATGTCAAGTATTTTTTTCCGATTGTCACCACAGGGACTGTCCCTCTGGTCCCTAATTTAAAAATGTCACCACAGGACTGTCCCTCTGGTCCCTAATTTAAAAATGTCACCACAGGACTGTCCCTCTGGCGACATTTGGGCAATCGAGTAGCGGTCCTACTCGATTGTCGCGTTGGCCTTCAAATGTACACTCGTGCAAGCACGAACATGCCTCTTCCGAATGGCGCCTGTTTCTGCAAGCAGAACAGGCACCTTCAGAAGAGGCATGTTTCCACTTCGTGGAGTGTCCGCTTGAAGGCCTTATCACGCAAAAAAATACCGGAGAACATCTCCGGCATTTTAAACTATTCTATTTTCGTAAGGCCATCAACCAGGCCGTAATGTGCATGGCTTGCGGAAATTCTCCCTTTTCAATCAAGCTTTCGATTTCTTCCCCGGTCATTTTTTCGACATTTAAAAATTCCATCGCGTCCAAAGACTGCTCCGATACTTTTCTGCAATTCCGGGCAAGATAAAGATGTGCATAATTGTCCGCAATAGTAGCATTTGAAGGAAGTGTAAGCAGATGTGTCCACTCATCCGATTCGTATCCGGTTTCCTCTAAAAGTTCCCTTTTTGCAGCAGCAAGAGCATCCTCGCCTGACAAATCGTCCTCTCCGCCGTATTGTTTTCCGTCTTTTCTTTCTATTCCACCCGCCGGAAACTCAATCGTAACTTTCCGGATTCCCTGGCGAAACTGCCTTACCATCAGATATTTTCCGTCCGTATCCGAAGCCACAATTACCACATAATTTCTTCTGCTGTAAGTATAGTACGGTTCATAGATGCTCCCGTCAGGAAAGCGGAATGCGGAGCGTCTGAAATCAATCCATTCATCCTGAACGATATGCTCCGTGCTGATTTCTTCCCATGCAAGTTCGTCATTTTTATTTCCCATGATAACCGGATTCCTTTCCAATTTTTCCTTACAAATGGTAGTCTTATCCGATGGTTTTTGTCAAGTGGGACCACGGGGACTGTCCCTCTGGTCCCAAATAAAAAATGTCACCACAGGGACTGTCCCCGTGGTGACATTTTTTATTTCCGGCGCTTCTTTCTCGGAGCAGACCGGACCAGTTCTTTATATTCTCTGCTGTTCATGAAATTGGCAAGGGCGAAGAGTTTGTCAAAGGAATCTTTGGATGCAAGCAAATCCTTGTGCAGTTCATCAAGTATTTCCGAATCCCTGTCCTTCACTTTTTCGAGTTCCGCCCTACAGACATAATAATAAAAATGCAATATCCTTTTATTATTACGCATCCAATGGAACACCGGACAGATATTGATAAAAATCATTACCAGCAAACGTTTTTTGTATAAATTATCTCCACGATGTTTTTTATCCATAGAACTCACATCCTTTTTTAACAACACAACCACCCTCCGTCATTCTGTTTTTTTCCAATTTTCAGACAGGACATCAAACTCCTCCACCGGCATCGGCCTGTAAAAATAGTAGCCCTGCATTTCCGGACTGCCTTCCGCAAGCAGAAAATCCGCCTGTTCCGCGGTTTCCACACCCTCGGTGATAATCTCCATCCCGAGCGAGTGAATCATTCGAACCATATATCCGATAATGATGTGGCCTTTTTTCTGGTCACCCGCATCCGTTAAGAATCTTAAATCCAGCTTTATCCGGTCCACCGAAACCTCCTTCAGCATATGCAGGGAAGAATATCCGCTGCCGAAATCATCCATCTCTACTTTGAAACCGTACTCCCTGAGTTTTTCCGTAGCGGAAAACAGCATTTCGGCATTTTCAGCAAACGCGGTCTCGGTGATTTCAATGGAAAGCTGGTCCGGCGTTAGCTTATATGTCTGTACCAGTTTCCGGAAAATCTCCGCAATGTCGCGTTCCTTGTTTACATCACAGCGTGAAACGTTTACGGAAACGCATCTCTTTATCCCCGCTTCGTTCCACCGGTGGAGATCCTGACATACGCGCTCCCATACAAAGCTGTCCAAATCATAAATCAGCCCTGCCTCCTCCAGTGTCGGAATAAAATCCGCAGGAGAAATCCAATTTAAGTTTGCATGTTTCCATCGGCAAAGTGCCTCTGCGCCGGTAATTTTTCCGGTTTCGTAATCAACCTGCGGCTGATACCATACCCTGATATCTCCCGATTTCATCGCCGTATGCAAATAATTTACAACATTTGCTATCTGTTTTCCTCTTTCCCACTGCTCCGGATTATAAAATTCATACCCGTCGCTACGCGTTTCCCTGACACGTTTCTCTGTCACCCTGGCAAAATCAAGCATGTGGTCCACGTCCGCATTTTTATAATCTTCCGATGTCAGTACATAAACTCCGCCACAAATCTGGACACGATTATCTTTCCCTCTGTCTATAAAATAATTTCGAACGGATTCCACAACATTTTCATCATCGTTTATTAATTTCTCATCTCCTCCGAGGCGGCGAAGAACCGCAAAACGATCGGCACCGATACGGCACATGGCCTCTTCTTCAGACAGAGTCTCCATGGTTTTTTCCGCCCAGAATTTTAATAAATCGTCTCCGGCATCCCTGCCGAAACTGTCGTTGATATATTTGAAATTCTTGATATTGACGAATGCCAAAAGATACGGAATATCCGGATGTTCATGAAGCAGAATTTCAACACGTTTCCGGAATCCGCTCATACTGAGTACTCCGGTCAGCGGATCATGATCGATCATCTCCTGCATTTTTTCTTCCTGTTCCTTCCGAACAGTATAGCTTCTCTGTATAGCAATAATAACCAGGGCGATAAAGAGAAGTGCAATTAATAACAGAAGTGCACCGTATTCATAAAGATAATCGGAAATCGTATATTGATACAGCTTTCTGGATGTGTGATCCAGAATCACGGCCTGCTTTCGCGTATCAGACAACGCAACAATTCCCCTGTCCAGACGACTGATGATTTCCTTCCCCTCAGGTGTATCCGTTGTCCCTGCACGGAAATCCATGGAAAACATCTGTGAAGGTTGTACCTTCAAATCGGAATAGGAAGGTTTCTGCAACACATAACTCCAGACATAAGAATTATGTAAAAGCGCATCCACTTCGCCTTTTCGAAGCGCCTTCACGCATTCCGGCATAGTTTCGTACATTTTTATTTCAATTCCGGGGTAAAGTTCATGAACGGTATCCGCCGCTCCGCTTAAAGACTTAAGCATGCCTACTTTCAGATTATTAAATGACGGAAGGTTGCGGTTTCCGGTTGTAACAAGGGTAAACGGAGTCTGAATCAGGTTCTCCGATACAATACTGGACTGTCCGGAGGTGCTCTCAATTGCGCTTCCGAACGGAAGAATCACATCATATTCCGGGTTATCGAGCGCATCTTTTAAGTTCGCTTCTTCGATAATACAAAACTCCGCACGATATCCCGCCTCTTCGGCTGCGGCACGCATCAGGTCCACGCCGATTCCCGTAATTTCATTCGTACTTGCATCCGAATAAAAAATAGGGCAGCGGTCTTTCGGCACGCCAATCATCAGTGTTTCGCCACCTTCCGCCCTCAGTGAAACACCGGGAAGTAACGAAACAGCCAACGTAAGGATTGCACATATTAGAATTGTAAATAGTCTTCTAACTAGACTCTTTTCTTTCATCGGCAAGGTCCTTTTTACGCAATTTACGAGGTGCTTTCATTATAACACCCTGCCCTGCCTCTGTGAACAGATAAATGGGACCAGAGGGACAATCGCACAAAAAAAGGTGTGGCAGTTTGCCACACCTTTTCCCTCATCTCAAATGCTTACGGCTCGATAATATTGAATGCTCCTCTGGATCCGCCTGCGAACTTGTTCAGGCTCTCGGTAAAGGTATCAAAAGCAGCCGTGTCACCGGATACTTCCGCATTCTCCTTAAACTGGTCGTTCTGTCCTGCAAGTAGGAGAAGTACATTCTTCTCAGGAGACTTCACAACGATGTCCGCATTCTCGGGTGCACCCTTTGCATAAAGAAGTGCGCCATATCTCATGTAAACCGTGTATGTCTCACCGGTATCGGTCATATCAAATTCCATAACGTAATTTGCATCCGTCATCATGGATTTATCCATCAGAATGCCCATGTAATCGAATGCCATCTCGGGTGTTAAGTTCTTCATCAGGTCGGAAGCGAAATTAGCACTGGTTGTCAGCTTCTCTGCCTGATTTCCGTCTCTTAACTCCATTGCTGCGGTTAAATAGCAGTTTCTCCAGGTTCCGGACTCTGCCTGGTAGCCGAGCTGTTCCAAAGCATCTGCGCAAAGAAGCCTTGCCTCCTGGTTCGAAGGATCCGCAAACACCACCATGTTGGTAAATTCCGCAACCCACTGATAATTGCCGGCATCAAACTCTTCATGTGCCTTCTTCATGGCCTCTTCCATGCCGCCTAAGGAAACGTACTCAACCCATTTCTTCGCACTCTCTTCCGGCGTCATCTTGTTTAAGTTGATTGGATTTGCATCATACCAGCCCATGTACTTCTGGTAAACGGCCTTGGAATCATGTGCCACGGTACCATAGTACTGACGGGTATACCAGTTCTTTTCAAGTTCTTCCGGGAGTTTGATTTGCGTTGCAATTTCCGTGGAAGTATATCCTTGGTTGATCATCGTAAGTGTTTCGTCATTAATGTATTTATATACAGCCGCGGTATTGATCATGTAATCCTTTACATTTTCCGTACCCCAGTGCGGCCAGTTGTGGGACTGGAATACCACTTCCGTCTCATCTCCGTAAAGTGAAACAGCTTCCATAATATATTCCGCCCATGCATTCCCGTCACGAACCTCGGCACCGCGCAGAGTATAAAGGTTATGCAGTGTTCCGGTGCAGTTTTCCGCAAGCCAAAGGGCTTTTTTCTGCGGGAAATATGCATTCATTTCGGCAGGTGCTTCCGTACCCGGCGTAATCTGGAACTCAATATCCACGCCGTCAATAGTCACCTTCTCGCCGGTCGCTTTTACTTCATAGGAAGGAACAATAAAGCTCGCAGTTCCCTTGGACTGTCCCATTCCGATACCGATGGACATTCCGCCCTGCGGATTCTTGGGAAGGAACGTACCATACTGATACTGTGCACGTCTGCTCATCGCAGTTCCGGCATTCAGGTTTTCGGATACCGAATGCTCGGTAAAATCTTCGGGCACGATTACCGGAATCTTGCCGCTTGCAACCTGCTTGTCAAGCGAAAGGGAAGAATCCGCAATCGTATCGTCATCTACAAATGCCCTGACTCCGCCGAAATGATCGATATGGGAGTGGGAAATCAAAACCGCTTTTACCGGCTTCTCGCCTAAGTTCTTATCCACCAGCGCCTTTGCAGCCTCGGCTGTTTCCAGTGTCATGGAAGTATCGAAAATAATCCAGCCGGTGTCTCCCTCGATGAAAGTCACGTTCGCCATATCATATCCGCGAACCTGATAAATTCCGTCCGTTACTTCAAAAAGCCCGTATTTATGGTTGTTCTGCACGTTCTCCCAAAGACTCGGGTTTACGGAATCAGGCGCTTCTTCGGACTCATCCAGGAACGCATACGCCTTCTGGCTCCAAACCACATGTCCGTCCTCCGCAAGGATTTCAAGTTCTTCCGGTGCGTCGATTAAGCCTCTTTCCGCATTCTCTCTTTCGCTCTTGTCATCGAAATTAAGTTTTCCGTACCAGGCTTCATTTGCTGCAACAGTAAAATCGCTGGCAGGCTTCGAATCCGCGTTTAAAACAACACCTGAGTCTCCTGTAACATCTCCCGTTTCGGACCCGATTTCAGAAGAAGATGTCACTTCAGATGAGGTAACATTTCCCGGAGTAACGCCGGAATTACCGTTTGTACACCCTGCAACTCCGAGTACTCCCACCATGGTCACTGCTGTTACCACGGCCAGTTTCTTTCTTAATTCCCTGTTTTTCATTTTCCTGTTTTCCTCCTTTTTCCACACCGGATACCTTTCATATCCGGTAAACCGGGGATCATTCCTTCCCCTATTAAATCTCCTGCTTGGCATTTGCAAGCAGCAGTTTAATTCTGTTCTGCTGGTTGATTTCACTCGCAGATGCATCATAATCAATTGCAATTAAGTTAACACCCGGATTACGCTCCTTCACCACCTTCATGACACCCTTTCCGACAATGTGATTCGGAAGGCATCCGAAGGGCTGCGTAATCACGATATTGTTTGTACCGCGGTCGATATGCTCAACCATCTCGGCAACTAAAAGCCATCCTTCGCCCATTTTTACACCGTAATTGACATACGGTTTTGCAAGCGCAACAGTATGCGCAAACGGAGTCGGCGCATCAAAATCGCTCTCCTTATGGATTGCATCGATAATGTCCTGCTGCTTCTTCACAAAAATCTTATACGCCAGTCTTAATATGCCGATGCTCTTTTTGTGAATCCGGTACATATCATATTCCAGGACACGCCCGTAAATATAAAAGAGAGCAAAATCCATGAGCCCCGCCATATTCGGTTCCGCACCTTCTTCAATCAGGTAGTTTTCTAAGAAGCGGTTTGCAAGCGGGGAGAATTTGACGTAAATTTCTCCTACAATACCGACCTTGACTTTCTCGATTCCGTCCAGCTCAATGGTTTTATAATCACGAATGATATCGACATAGGTTTTCTTAATCTTCGAATACGGCAGAATGCCCGGCTTCTTTAGCTGGTCAACACACAGCTTCGTCCACTTGTCCGCCATCGCTTCCGCTTCGCCCTTGTGGACTTCGTGTGCCTTTACCTGATTGCAGAGTACCATCAGCACATCACCGTAAATAACAGAATACAGCATTCTTCGCATCATCGGGATGGAAAGCTTGAATCCGGAATTTTTCTCCAATCCCACGAAGTTTAAGGAAATGACCGGAATGTAACCATACCCTGCCTTCACAAGCGCCTTGCGGATTAAGGAAATATAGTTCGAAGCTCTGCATCCGCCACCGGTCTGCGTAAAGAAAAGTGCCGTTTTATGCACATCATACCTGCCGGAATTCAGTGCGGAAATAAACTGTCCGACTACCAGCGTTGCCGGGTAGCAGGCATCGTTATGCACGTATTTTAATCCCGTGTCGATGACTTCTTTTCCGGTATTTTCAAGAAGTTCCGCATGATATCCGTATGCGTTTAAAAGCGCCGCCAGCATCTTTAAATGCCGCGGAAGCATCGTCGGAATCAGGATGCGGTAATCCTTCTTCATCTCTTTTGTAAATTCTATTCTGCCCTGTTCATCCATGATTTATTTCCTAATTAATTATACTTTCCCCGAGCGAGCCATATTACTTTTCTCTGTCCCTCATCTCAAGTGCCCCGAGCAGTGACCGGAGTCTTATATTCACGGCACTTAAGTTGTTGATTTCATCGATTTTGATCTGCGTATAAATCCGTCCCTTACGCTCTAAAATCGAGCGCACCTCATCCGACGTGATTGCGTCGATTCCGCAGCCGAAGCTGACGAGCTGTACAAGCTCCATGTCATCCCGCTCCGTCACATACTCTGCCGCAGAGTAAAGTCTTGCATGATACGTCCACTGGTTTAAGACCTTCGTCGGAATCCTGCCGATGCGGTACGCGATACTGTCCTCGGTGATAATCGCAAAGCCTAAACTTTCCGCAAGCAGATCGATTCCGTGGTTAATCTCCGGATCCACATGGTACGGACGTCCCGCAAGCACCATGATGCGCATGCCGCGCTTATGCGCCTCGTCCACAATCCGGTCCGCTTCTTTGCGAATCGCCTCGTGATACTGATGATACAAATCAAATCCGTGACGAATTGCATGCAAATACTGTGCTTCGGTAAATTTGCCCAGTTTCTCCGGCATCAGCATCGCCAGTTCACGCGCCAGTTCCTTCTCATCATTGATGTTTAAGAACGGCTGGAAGTAGGTTACTTCCTTTAAGATATCCATATTGTCTTTCAAAAGCTCGGGATAATATGCCACAATCGGGCAGTTGTAATGGTTATCGCCCGCATTTTCATCCAGATTATAAGTAAGACACGGTGCAAAAATCGCATCAACGCCCTGCTCAATCAACTGCACGATATGCCCGTGCATAATCTTTGCCGGGTAGCATGCGGTATCCGAAGGGATACTGTCCTGTCCCGCAAGATAGGTATTTCTCGAGGAAAATCCGGAGAATACCACGCGGAATCCCAAATCCGTATATAAGCCGTACCAGAGCGGTGCAAGATCATACATGCCAAGCTGCAACGGAAGTCCGATTGTCATTTTCCCGCTTCCCGCATTTGCCTTGCTGCTCTTATTACTGCCGTTTTCATTATTCTGACTTCCTGAATTCTCCGCCCCTGTTTCTCCTTTTTTCGGAGCATCGGAATCGAACATCTCCTCGAGTTTCTTTCTCTTAAACTCATAGAGATTCAGTCCTTCGGCTTTTCTCTTGCCGCCGTTTTTCATCTTCTCACAACGGTTTCCGGAAATGAATTTACCGCCGTCTGAAAAGGTATTAATCGTCAGTGCGCAGTGGTTCGTACAACCCGGACACACTGCTGCCTTCGAGGTATGCGTAAAGTTCTGAAGCTGCTCCAGCGTAAGAAGTGTAGATGCCGGCGATTCGCCCGCCGATTCCATCGCATAAATCGCAGCCCCGTAAGCTCCCATGATTCCGGCAATCATCGGCCTCGTGACCGGATGCCCGATTTCATTTTCAAATGCGCGTAAAATCGCATCGTTTAAAAATGTTCCGCCCTGCACCACAATGTGTTCTCCGAGTTCCGTCGGCGAATTGGCGCGGATCACCTTATAGATTGCATTTTTTATAACCGATACGGAAAGTCCCGCAGAGATATTCTGCACCGACACGCCGTCCTTCTGCGCCTGCTTGATCGACGAATTCATGAATACCGTACAGCGCGAGCCGAGATCGACCGGGGCATCTCCCTCAAGTCCCAGGAGTGCAAATTCCGGGGCTTTGTAGCCCATTGATTTTGCAAAGGTTTCGATAAACGACCCGCATCCCGAGGAGCACGCCTCGTTTAGCATGATGCTGTCCACGGCGTTATTTTTAATCTTGATACATTTGATGTCCTGACCGCCGATATCCAGAATAAAATCCACATCCGGCTCGAACTGCTTGGCCGCCATGAAATGCGCCATTGTCTCAACGAGTCCCTTGTCTACGTGGAATGCATTTAAAATCAGTTCCTCGCCGTAGCCGGTGACACCGCTTCCTTTTATCGTAATCTGGTCACCGCAAAGGGTGCGCACTTCGATTAACTGCTTCTTTACGACATCCACAGGATTTCCCTTGTTCGAGTCATAGTAGGACCATAAGATTTCCTTATTGGATCCCATAAGTACAAGCTTCGTCGTTGTGGAACCGCAGTCAATTCCGAGATATGCATCTCCCGAATAGCTCCTGATATCCGCATATTCGACATTTTCTTTTGCGTGACGCGCCTTGAATTCTTCGCGCTCTGCCCAGGATGCAAAAAGAGGCGCCATCGTGTTTACCGTGGTTTTTTCCGAAAGCGTTGCCCGGATTGCGGAAATAATGTCCTCGTACGTATTGCTCTCCTGCTGGTTCGATGCAAAAATCGTCGCCCCGAGTGCAACGCTGATTAACGCATAGTCCGGGAATATCGCATGTTCGTCATCTAATTTCAGTGTATCTTTAAAGCTCTTTCGAAGCCCCTTGTTGTAGTATAGAGGGCCGCCCAGGAATACGACCTTTCCCTCAATTTTTCTTCCCTGTGCCAGACCGGAAATTGTCTGGTTTACCACTGCCTGGTATATGGATGCCGCGATGTCGCTTTTCTGCACACCCTGGTTGATGAGCGGCTGAATATCGGTCTTTGCAAACACGCCGCAGCGGGACGCAATCGGATAAATCTTTCCGCACTGAAGACTTAATTCATCCAGTTCATCGGGCGTTACATTAAGAAGCGTTGCCATCTGGTCGATGAATGCTCCGGTACCGCCTGCGCAGGTTCCGTTCATACGCTCGTCCACGCCGCCCTTTAAGAAGATGATTTTTGCATCCTCTCCGCCGAGCTCGATGACCGCATCCGTCCCCGGCTCTTTTTCTTTCACAAGTGCATATGTTGCATACACTTCCTGCACGAAATTAATGCCCGCAGCCTCCGCAACACCGAGTCCCGCGGAACCGGAAATTGCGATTTTAATCTCTTTTCCTTCGAGATATTCCCGCGCATCTTCCAGCATCTGCAGGGTCTTGCCGCGCACCTGTGAGTAGTGCCGCTCGTATTTTTTATATACTATTTCCTCACCGTCCCGGATGACGAGTTTTGCCGTCGTCGAGCCGATGTCCACACCTACAAAAACGCTTCCGTTACTCACCGGAACGTCCTCCTTAAATCCATACATGAAAACCTGTATTAATACTCCTATGAGCACATTTCATTTATACTGCCCCGAAATGAGCCCATAATCTTTTAAAAGATATCATTTTTCGCACTTTTTGTCAAAGAAGAGACAGCGGTCGTACGGAGTGTTATACTGAAATTGATTTTTTCGGAAAATTGCGAAGAAATAAGTTTGCAAAACGGTACTTTATGGTACGCTTGACAATTGAAACAATTCCTCAGGGTTCGGATGCGGTGGCAACTCACCCTTCGGAACAGTTTCCAATCGTCAAGCTGAAATATAGTCTTTAATCGAGCAAACGCTTGGCAAACTTCGTAAGAGGTGAGTTTGCAGTTTGCAACAACATAGCCGTTCTCATTTATGTATTTCACAAAGTTGCAAACAAAATCGAACCTCGTCGAAGTATTGCCAAGCGTGATGCGAGCCAATACATATTTGATAACAGAATTCAAGGAGAACCACCATAAACATGAAAAAAATCACTTCCATCCTGCTTATCACATGCATCATCACAGCTCTTACCGGCTGCAATTACCTGCCGTGGTCCGAAGAATACAGACAGAAAAAAGTCTGGCCGAAGGAATCCGCGGAATACCTTGCAAGCCGCTATCCCAACGATACCTTCACCTATAAGGATTATTACGAAACACTTCCTTTAACCACAACGGTATACCGGTATGAAAGCGTAAACTATCCGGGATTCGATATCGAGGTCAGTTTCCATCCGGATGTCTATAGCGGAAATGCCGTTGACACGGAAGACAATTATCAGTGGATTCAGTACGGGGAAGATTTAATTGCAGAGACTGAAAAAATAGCAGAAAATGTTTTTCCCGGAGAAAATTACGGAATCTGTATGCAGGGATATTACCGGATGTATGGGCCCGTCTATACTACGCTGGATGAATTCTTAGAACGCACCAATCCAACCTTAATCTTACTTGTTTATACTGACCCCTCCAAAGAATATGAAAAAGACTATAAAAACATCGTCGGTCATGAAATTCTGAATACCGGTCATGACTTTGAAATCATGCTTTATCTTGTAAACGATGAAATAGATCCTTCTGCTATGACAAGCGGTGAAATACTCGAATACATTGATCATCAACCTGCCTATTCCGGATACCTTTGCGAAATTCATCATCTGGATTAAAACTATTATTGAGCAGAAAGATGCAGTCACCCCCTGCACAATCGAGTAGGGAAGAATTTATTCGCACCCTACTCGCGTACAAGCACTTAGCGAATTTACGAGCTTAGTGCTTGTTGCTAAAAGACGCTTAGCGTCTTTTTGAGTGCGAGCTTAGTGCTTGTTGCTAAAAGACGCTTAGCGTCTTTTTGAGTGTATGGCCCGCGTTTCTGCGTAAGCAGAATAATTTCCTTACGCGGTTCTGTACATAATTAAGGAGAGGTTTTCGCCTCTCCTTGTTTTTTTTTAAATATTTTCCAATATTTCTTATCCGGAATTTCTTATCTGAGTTATTTATCCGATTTACTTATACAGATTCTCCGCCATCTGTGCAATCTCATTTGCCGCCGCATGAAGTCCCTCAACGGTCTCATTAATGATACACATCTCTTCATTTTCGTCCGCAATACTCTTGCTGATCTGGTTGATTTTTGCAAGAATTCCTTTGACGGATTCATTCATATTCGTAAGTCTCTCGGAGATATGTTCCGTGGTTTCCTTCGTGGAGTTCGATAACAACTGCACTTCCGATGCAACCACAGAGAAGCCTCTTCCGGCATCTCCCGCACGTGCCGCTTCAATCGATGCGTTTAAGGAAAGCAGGTTCGTCTGTCTCGTAATATTCTGAATGCTTCCGATGATTTCCATGGAGTCGTTAACCGCATTCTCGATCTCGTTCGCAGCCCTCGTTACTTCCTCCTGTTTTCCGGATACCTCCTGCATCTGTTGAGTTGCCTTCTCCACGTTTGCGGCAATCTCCGCAATACCGGCACGGAGCGATTCGATATTCGGCTCCATTTCCTCTTCAAACTGCATCTGATTCTTTTTCTGCTTTGAGATATCCAGAATCGTTCCCGCTGCCATTAACGGAACCTTGTCATCCGACCAGACCACATAGCTGGATGCCCGCACCCAGATATACTCTCCGGATTTATGACGGACTCTGTATTCCATATCGAATACTGTGCGTCCCGAAGAATCGGCAAGCTGCTTCTGCATCGCCGCGGATGCAACGGCTACATCATCGGGATGGATCTTCGTAATCCAGGTTCCCATCACATCCGGGAACTCATCGGAGTAAGGCTCGTATCCTAAGATTTTCTTAAACTGGTTCGAATAAACCATCGGCGAATTGATGTCGTCGATTGCATATTTCGTAAGGTCCATACTCCAGCTGCCCTCGAGCATCATCAGATCAACTGCCTTCTGGCGTCTTGCATCATGCTCAAAAATCTCCGCCGATTTTTTCTGCTTGTCAATATCGGAAAATGTCCCGATAAACACTTTCGGAAGACCGTTTTCATAACGGATTACATCTCCGGTTGCATGGAACCATTTATACTCGCCTGATTTGGTAAGCAGTCTGTATTCCGTATCATATTTGGTCTTTCCGCTCCGGTCATTCGCAGTTGCATCAAAGGTTGCAAAAACCTTTTCCGCTTCGTCCGGGTGAATTAAGGTTCCGAATTTTTCGATATCATCCGGAAGTTCTTCTCTGGTAAACCCAAGGAGTCTTCGAAATTCATCCGTAAAAATTACATTGGTCTGATTGCCGTTTTCATCATAAAATGCTTTCCAGATTCCAAGATGCGTACAACGATTGACTGCGTCAAGTTCTGCCTGAGATGCTTTCAGGCTTTCCTTCATTTCTTCCAGTTCCAGTTGTAACCTTCTCACCTGCGCTTCCGCGTCATGATTTTTTCCTGATTTGCTGCCAAACATAGAATGTCAGCCCCCCCGTATCTTTTATAGATCTAAAAATGATAACAAAGTCAAAATCGTTTTCATGCAAGCATGAACGATTTTTAACCCTGTGAACCTAGTTATCATGTTACCATATATAGCCTTTAAAGTGTATAAATACAGTTCATTTTATTTCACAAATATCCATGAAAAACACTTAGTGCTGGCTCTTTTCAAAGCCCCACTCATCCACCGTCTCGGAATAATCGGTAAGTCCCGCATAATATGCGGTGATATCCGTGATTTCGTTTGCAATCCGGTCATACAGGTACTCCCCTGTATTCGGATCTTCGTTGATTCGCATAATATCGTTTAATCCGATTTGCTTCACGTAATTGACATACTCTTTCGTAATCCCGTAATCATCCGCAGTATAAAGATCCGGTGCACCGAAAGCATGGAGAATTTCGTGTGCGAAATTCGCGGGACAGTCCGTATATCCGTTGCAGTTCATAAGCATATAACAGATTTCATACGGTCTTATCATGCCCTGATAATAGTTTCTCGTACAACTCGTAACCTGATTGGACATCGGCGTATTAAAGAACATCATATAAATAACCTGTGAAGTATTTATATCCTTAAGAATCGTCTCGGTCGGGATCTCGTTCTCAATTGCCTGAAACACATCCGAATCAAACAGATAGTAGTCCCTGTCGATAGTCCGGTAATCCGCATTCAGATTTATTTCATATACCAGTTCCGGATATTTGTTCCAGTCATAGATGAAATTGACATTCTTTCCGTAATCCCTGCAATTCTTCTCCAGATAATCAACGGCAATCGAAAGATTGGAATAAATGGTATCGTTCAGTTTCTGATCCGCTGTTTTCGTGAAATCCCAAGAGGTAGATGCATCATTTACAAAAATCGACACAATGGCAATGTCCCCCTCCAGTTCCTTTGCGGTGCCGAGGTTTTCCTCATACGGATATTCATGCTCACCGCCTTCAAAATCATATGTGCCGTTTCCGTCATAATACCCGGTCCAGTCATCACCGTAATCCTCTCCGTAGCCGTAGCTGTCATAGCCGTCACCGTAGCCGTAACCGTCGTATCCGTATCCGTCTCCGTAACCATACTCATTGTATCCGTAGCCGTCGCCCGGATTATACCAGCCATCATACTCGTACCCGTCATCTGCATAACCGTCCGCATAGTCGCCTTCCGGGCTACACCATTCATCCCCGTATCCTTCCGGATAACATTCTTCATATTCGTCCTCTTCCAAAAGTGCTTCCATGCAGGCCGTAAACGAGAATACCATGACAAGCAGCATACAGAAGATTGCAAGACTTTTTTTCATCTGTTTTATTTTTTTCATTGATTTCACTTAATCTCCGTTCCAAAATCATTTCTTTTACACCAGTTATTATAGCACGGGATTACGCAGTCAAATCAACTGATTCCCACTTTCGTACTTTTGCGGGATTTTTTCTTATAATTTTGTTTATTTATGGGAACTCAAAAATATAATTTATGATTTGCGACCAGACTCCAAATTTCTCCCTTGCCAAATCCAAGCCACCGTGTTATGATTCAAACGGTCAGAGAAAGACCGAAAATAAAAAGAAAGAACACATAACGTGTAAGGTGAAGGAATGATAATTCGATAATTTGGTTTTCATGAACACAGTTTGATTTAAGGCCCGAATGTGGGATAATTGTGTATGGAAACGGATTGTCGACGGATTCTTAATCCTTACTTTTTTATTGTCTGTAAAACGGTTATTAAAAAACAATCATTTTCAAAACTGTTGCGTTTCTCAGACAATAAAAATACAATCCCAAAAGCAGCTCCGCTTCCGCACATGCAGAAGCGTTTTTTATTACCTCTGTTCTCCCCACGGGCAGAAAGGCGGCAGAATGGCACTGATTAATGTAAGTAATCTTTCCTTCACGTATGAAGGAAGTTTTGATCCGATTTTTGAGGATGTTTCCTTCCAAATCGATACGGACTGGAAGCTCGGTTTCATCGGTCGAAACGGCAAAGGAAAAAGTACCTTTTTAAAACTCCTTCTGGGAGAAACGGAGTATAGCGGCAGCATCACAACCGATACGGTTTTCGACTATTTCCCTTACCCCGTAAGTCAGGCGGATTTGGAAGAATGCGCGGATTCCTTAATGGAAAAATGGAAGCCGGGAGTGGAATCATGGAGAGTCTTAATCGAATTAAACGATCTTCATGCAGATTCCGAAATTCTTTACAGGCCCTTAAAAACCTTAAGTTTCGGGGAACGCACAAAGGTAATGCTTGCCGTCTTATTCTCCGGCGAAAATGATTTTTTATTAATCGATGAGCCGACCAATCACCTGGACCGGAACGCAAGAGAAATCATTAAAGAATACCTCTCCCGGAAGAAAGGCTTTATTCTGGTTTCCCACGACCGCGACCTTTTAGATGCGGTAGTGGATCATGTCCTGGTACTCTCCCGGGCATCAATTGAAGTTCAGGCCGGGAATTTTACAAGCTGGTGGGAGAATAAGACGCGCTCGGACCAATTTGCGCTTTCGGAAAACGAAAAGCATTTGAAGGAAATTAACAAACTGAAAGCTTCGGCGGACAGAGCAGGTCGCTGGGCAAACAAAAGCGAAGGCACAAAAATCGGCTTTGACCCCGTCAAGGAAAACGACCGCAGCATTTCCACAAGATCCTATATCGGCGCAAAAACCAAAAAGATGGAAGCAAGGGTAAAATCTTTTGAGAAGCGCATGGACAGGGAGATTGAGGAAAAAGAAGGTCTCTTAAAAGATATTGAGAATGTGAGCGATTTAAAGCTGAATCCGCTCACGCATCATAAAACAAGAATTGTGGAATGCAGGGATTTTTCCTTAACTTATCATGATGCAACTACGCCTGTAGTACAAAATCTGACCTTTGAAATATGCAACGGGGAAAGAGTTTTTCTGCAGGGAGA
>CADANR010000090.1 GCA_902789265.1 uncultured Lachnospiraceae bacterium
AAAGTGGTTGCGAATCTTCCGTACTACATTACAACACCCATTGTCATGGGACTTTTTGAAAGCCATGTACCCCTTGCAAGCATCACGGTTATGGTACAAAAAGAAGTGGCGGAGCGTATGCAGACCGGTCCCGGAAGCAAGGATTACGGTGCTCTTTCCTTGGCCGTTGCCTACTACAGCAAAGCGGAAGTAGTTTCCGTTGTTTCCCCGAACTGCTTTATTCCGAAACCGAAGGTGGAAAGCAGCGTCATCCGTATGAAAGTGCATGAAAAAAGCCCCGTCGAAGTTACCGACGAAGCCTTCTTATTTGCGGTCATCCGTGCAACCTTTAACCAAAGACGGAAAACGCTTGTAAATGCTTTATCGAACGCTTCCCTTCCGGGCGTGACCAAAGAAAAGGTACGCGAAGTGCTCCTCAAAATGGGGAAATCCGAAACCGTACGCGGCGAAACCTTTACACTGGAAGAATTTGCATCCCTTTCCAATCTGTTGCTTCAATAAAGTCAATTTTTTTAAAAAATACTTGCAAACTAAAAAAGTTTATAATATAATTCATTTTGCGCTTGTAAATGAGCCATGCGCGATTAGCTCAGTTGGTAGAGCACCTGACTCTTAATCAGGGTGTCCAGGGTTCGAGCCCCTGATCGCGCAGGAATTTGTTTATTTTCTCTTTGCAATCGGATATAAATTTCCATATTTTCTCTCGTGAAAACAATCTCTTTATTATGCACAAATCTTAGTTTTCCAGTCGTGATTCTACTTAATTTGTCCCGAATAATAAAGCATTGCCAGATACTCTTCCCCGATTAACTGCATCATGCCGCCGGTTTCAAAACGGAGTGTGTCACTGTATTTGGCATTCGTACAGTCATATGCGCAGTTGGAAATCACGTGAATCTGCGGCGTCTGATTTTCATATGCCGCCTTCATAAAGGAAGACTCCAGTAAAAGGGAACCCCACGCAATATGATAACTGCTGCTTAACACCGCAATCGAATCAATCTGCGGATATTCCTTCAATATGATTGCATAAGAATTCAGGGCATTCTCCGCGGTTGTCATGGACTTATTCTCAATAATAAGCCGGTCTTTCTCCAGACCTTGATTTAAAAGCCATTCTCCCATTAAATCCGCTTCTGTTACACTCGGGTTGGCAATCGAAGTTCCTCCTCCCGTACAGAGAATATACGCATTCGGATACTTCTTCGCAGCCTCTAAGGCTACATTTAATCTGCCGATTAATTCCGGCTGCATTTTCCCGTTATCATATAATTCGAATCCGAGAACCATAATACAGAGCGTATCATCCTGCGGAAGTCCGTCCGGAAGCTCATCTATGTTTACAACCATTTCGTCATTGGCATAGGTCCAGTAATCGATGATATCCCGCCAGAGTGCTCCCTGCCCGGGATCGAGTGCTGCAAGGGAAGCTAAATCTGCATCGATTTGATCCGATTTCGGATCGGCGCCGAACTTAGCAATCGTATCCTTAATCAGATTATGCGTCGCAAGATATGTTTCCTCGTCAAGTTCCATCGGTGCAGGCCACGGGGATTTCGAATCTTTTTCCCCTGTTACGGAATCCGGACTTTCGGAAGTAACGGTTAGTCCTGTTTCAAATATTTCTGATGTTTGCGTGGATGAATCCTGTATATTGGAATTTAGATCAATAATCTCATGAGATGATGTTTTCTCTTCCGAATTTCCCTCTTTTAAATTCCCTTTGGAAGAGTGACATCCCGTGAATAGGAGTGAAATGCTCAGAATTGCCGGAATTATCACGAACATTATTTTGTTTTTTCTTTTATGATTTAAACTCATTCTTTAAATCTCTTTCCGGTTATTTCATTTAGAATAAGTATTTGCGTTTCCGGTCTTTTCGACAATTAACCGGTTTGCATTTTTTTCTGCAGTTCCCGTTTTTTCTTTACTTCATCGGCGCGTGCAATTACTTTTTCCTTCCACTCGTCATCCTCCGCATCCAGCTGGTATGCATCAAAGCCGTATTCTTTTCCGTAGGAGCAAATGACGGATTCATCGTCAATATGAAGAGAAATGTGATAGCGGCTCGGAACCTTCTGCGGCAGAATCTGGGAACTGTGGCTCTGCACTTCCGAAAGGTGTCTCTTGGCATTTACGATGCCGTCGAATTTCACGCCGTAGCACCAAAAAAGATTCCGGATATAAGATTCCGAACGGAACGAAGAAGTATATACCCAGACATCATAACCGAGTTTCTGCAGGGAATGAATCAGCTCGGGAGTCCCCTTGCGAAGCCTTTCCTTGAAGATTTTGCAGAAAGGAAACGGGAGTCTGGGTTCTGTTTTATGTGTTGCGGGATCCACAAAGAGCACCTCGTCCAAATCAAACGAAACGCGCATCTTCTCCCAGTCGTTTTTCTTTTTCATTCTTTATTTTTCTCGTTTTTCTCGATTTCTCCGAGAATTGTGATTGCAGTCTTTGCCCATTCCTCATCCGGACAATTCAGTTCATATTCCTCGAAATCGCCGGTCTTACCGCGCGTTACAATAATCATATCGTTGTCTATATGGATGGTTTCCGTATACTTGTTGGAAATCATTTTTTCCACACGTTTCGCGCTCTCCAACTCGGCTTTCTGTTTCTTTCCGATACCTGTAATAATACCGTCAACATATACGGAATATCCCTTGAAGAATCCGCGAATATCGTCTATGGAATAGTATTCATGAGCATAAACCCAGATATCATATCCGTTCTTGGCAAGATAATAAAACAGAGCCGGAGTACCGAGACGGATACGTTGTTTATATTTTAAATTGCGCGGAAATCCGAGCGCTTTTTCAAGATGCGGATAATCGTCGGGACGGAAAATAACTTCGTCCAGATCAAGTGCCACACGTTTGTCATGCCGGGAATTTTCCAGAATTTTCTGAATGTCGGATTCCGTAGCCTGATTCACGATTTTTACCGGAACCTTCTTGATTCCGACACGCATGGCTGCCGCCCATCTGTGATGCCCGTTTAACAGTAAATATCCTGACGGCCGCAATTTTTCCACAATCAGAGGTTCATCAAACACTTCCTGTCCGGTCTGAATGGCGTGGCGGAATTTCTTCTCATACTCTCCGATAATCTTATAGCTCGGTCCGACGGTATCATAGGTAAACTCATCCTCCGCATTCGGATGAAGATTGGAGCAGGCAACCTTTCTTACAAACAGGCGCTCCAATGCACCGGCGTGAACCGGGATGGACACACCTTTCTGCGCATTTACATCTTTTGCAACAAATTCATCAAATTCCGTTTTAGCCATGATTTTTCCTCTTCTTGTAAAATTTTTCGCTTAAAATTTGGGACCTCCCATTACCGGTTTTTGTTTCTGTTTGTCTGCTTCCTCTGCCCCTTTCTGTGCCTCTTTCTCCAATTTTACCATATCCTGCATGTTTTTATGCATCACTTCGCCATGCCCTTTCCGGATATAATTCAATATTACAGGAGATTCGCATCTTGCATTGAATTTTGCACTGTTGACATGCTTAGCAACTCTTTCGGTTAATTCGTTGTTAGCAGGAATTTTAGCATCCAAATTCGTTTTTTTGGTTATTTTTGAAGTAGATAAATATCTTAGTGCAACAATTTCCGCAATTTCGGGTACCGGTGCTTTCCGCTCCTTGTTATAGGATTCGGCTGCCTTATTCTGCAGAAAATCAATTCGGCTCTTTACAGTAGGCATGTAACGCTCCAGAACAGGGTCGTTATGTAACTGACCTGCAGGTCTGGTTTTCAAATATGCCGTAAACATTTTATCCAATCCGCCGCCGTGACCGCTGCGTGCTGCAGAAAGGGCCAGTTTGACCTTCTTCGGATCCTGGGCCAGGGTACTTAGGAACTCTCTGAAATGCTGATTTCCGAGAAGCTTCTGCTCTGTCTTTTCTACGGAAGCGGAACTCGTAAAGACATCAAGAGACTTTCCTTTTCCGAGTACGGAATTTACGTTCATTCTGGTCGCCATTATTTGGGTAATGGTTTTTTTAAAAAGATCTGAGTCACTGATCAGATCATCTTTATGAGTTTTAATGAAATCCTGCTTCCCTTCAATTGACCTGTTTGCTTTAATAGAATAATTTGGTCTGGGTATGGCAGATTCAATATCACTCATTTTAATGCCGGTTTTCAGAGCCTTCTCAAGAGCGTTCATTCCGTTTTCGAACGCATTTGAATCAACTCCGCACTCCGTCAGACGCTGATAATTTGTTTTATCAAAGCTTCCCATCAGGAATGCAGGCATTCCCTTTACGGTATTAAGAGCTTTTTCGGCCTCTTCGCTTGTAACGTTCGAATCATCCGCACCTGCTTTTCGGATTGTTTCCACGGCATTCCGGAATTCGTCGATTTTATCTTTCAGTTTGACGGATTCATCATACTCCAAACCGGAAGCCTTGTTTCCTTCTTGTGCAAGCTGAATATTGTATTCTAAATACCCGTATGCGTCTTTTAATTGCGACAGCATATTTTCTACATTCTTAGCTTCCCTGCAACCCGGCTCGAAGAAATTCTTTCCGATTTTTGCAGCTGCTTTAATTCCTTCCAGGCTGGTAACCTCGGAAACTACAACGTCTCTCGTTATTTTACTTTCCGGATTAATTCCGGCCCTGTCTGCATTAATAATTTTATCGTTCCGTGCATCATCAATTGCCGCTTTATCAATTTCTATTCCGGTCAGGGTCTGAAGCGTAGTAAGTCCCTGTTCCAGCATTTGGGGATTTAACTCGTTATTGTTTCTGTCTCCGTCATGCAGAATAATGTCATAGTTGACATTATATTCCGTTCCGTCTTTCAAAAAATCGGTTAATCCGGTTAAATCATCAAGTGCCTTCTGTATTTCAGCGGTTTTGGAATTGGTACCGAGAAGAACGTCAAGTGCTTTTATGCACTTATCCAGGTCCTTATTTTCCTTCAGTAAAGATGTATCATCTCCGTAAATATTCCTAAGTCCTACGGCAAGTTTTCTTAAACTGAATAATTCCTGATTCGTTAATTTCTCTTTCTTTTGTGCAAATTCTTCAGCTTTAATAACCGGCATTTTTTTGTCCTCCTGAATTATGTCTGTTTCCTTTTATTTCGCTGTGTAACGCTTTATTTCGTTTCATTAAGCATCTGTATCTTATACCTGCTTGTCCAACGGATGTCCAACAAATAATAAAAAAATTTTAAAAATTCTTCCCTGCCCGATTATGGCAGCACATACTCCTTTGTACTGAAAATCCAGGATGCTCCTTTTTCGGGAACTTCCGAATAATAGAATTCATCTCCCGGTTTCACATTTTTCACTTCCGCAGTCACATCATCCTGCGTATAAAACCACTCCGTATCGGAAAAATCCGGATCCGGTTCAAAATACAATACATAGAATGACTGATCATCCGCAATTTCAAGTTCTTTTACTTTACGTACTTTAAGAATATATTCCGAATCCGGATACGCTGCCCATACCACGTTTTTCATATATCGATCATCAAGAATTATTCTGCCGTCATCGGAAACTTTGGGAACATATTCGCCTTCTGATGTAAATTCCGGAACGGAAACAATTTCACTTGTTTTTTCCGCATTTTCCTGCGCTTCCACTAAGACCGCTCTTGCAGGAATCACGGAATTCAGGAATTTTTCATCGTTTTGAACTATAAAGAGTATCGCCGAAGATAATACAATCGCAAATGCAGCGCCGAGAATTAAGAATCTTTCGCGCCCCTTCTTGAAATTCCAGATTAGTTCCTCCGGGTCCGAGGGGTTCACCAGTATTTTCGTCGGAACCCCCATCATGGGAAGCTGTGAGAAATTATCATACGTTCCGTCAAAAGCAGTCCATTTATACCCCTGATACTCATACTGAAAAACCGGAGAACGCATGATTCTTCCGCCGTAATTCCTGCTGCTTCCGCCACCGGAAAGGCTGTATCCGATACAGACCGCTTCCACCGGATCGCTGCATGCCTTACGGGTTATGTTCAGTGTAACCGTCGCAATAATGCACATGATTCCGACTACATAAAAGGCACCGATTAACATGATGACAATCGAATATGCAAGGCTTCTTGTGAAGATCCAGATAAGAGCCATGACAAACAGATTAAGCACACTTAAACCCAGTAAAGAATATAACAATATTTTTGTCTCTTTGGTTTTCGGCATCTTTTCCTTGAATTCCCGTGTCTTAAGCTCCTGCATAAGAAGATGGAGTACTTCATCGATACCGATGGAATTTGCACTGTCATAAAAAATCTGACCTCTGTAATTCGGATTGTAACGCATAGTGTTTTCTCCTGCTTTACTGTTTTTCTGATTTATTTGATGCCGGTATAATTTCACATTATATTTTATCAAAGATATGAGGATTTTTACAGATGATATTCTTAATATTTGACTTGCTCAGATACTTTCAACATTATTCTGAAAGATTTTAAAAGCAACTGTTGACAGAAAAAAAATAACAGAACTATAATATATCAAAAAGATATATCAAAATGATATAGGCTTCGACATGAAACAAATAGAAATTAAATAGGAACTAAACACTGAGAGAAAACAGTAATTATACACTGAAAGAGAACAGTTCAATGAGGAAAAGCAAAGTGAATGTTGCATATATTATTTTAAAAATAATAATGATTGTTCTGATTGTATATTTTTCAACCGATCTGATCATACAGACGATTTCCTACTCTTTTTATAAAGGCGATAAGCAATTAAAAGAGGTGACCTATAATCCGACAGAAATCAGGATCAATGACTCCCTGTACGGATACGGTTATAACATGGATGCGGACTCGAATAAAGTGATTCTTTTTTTCGGGGGATCCATGTATGTTGCATACAATACAATCGGGATGTACGCAGGAAGATTTGACTGTCCCGTTCTTTCCGTAGATTACTACGGGACACAAAAAAGCAAAGGTAAAATGAATTTAAAGACCATGCAGCGTTCCGCAGAGGAACTGTATGATTATGCTGCACGGAAATATCCCGGCAGAGATTTTTATATTTTCGGACACAGCTACGGTTGCGGAATGGCGGCATATCTTGCAAGTGTCAGAGACTGCAGACACTTGGTTCTCGCTTCCGGTTACCGGTCCTGTGCGGATTTATATAATAAAATTATCCCGATTTATTTCGGACCGATGCAGGTGTTTATTAAAAACAATATCCGCGTGGACAGGTATGCAAAGAATACCTCCTGTCCGGTAGCGATACTCGGCTCGGATGCAGATACGACATTAAGCGCAAAAACGCAGCAAAAAGTAGCTGATTGTTATAATAATGCGGATTGTAAGATTTTTAGCGGAATTCGACACGAAGATTATTTCGTAACGGATGAGGTTATCCGCTATGTGAAAGAGAATGTTTTAAAGTGATTTAAATACTTTTTAAAAACCAATTTGGTTAAAAAAGATAGCCGGAAATACACGGAAGGGAACGATTATGGCAAGAGAAAAGCGTATCAATATGGTAATTCTGGGGTTGTTAAGTCATGAGGACTTGACCGGATATGACATGAAAAAACGAATTGATAATTCCATCAGTTTCTTCTGGAACGGCAGCTTCGGAAATATCTATCCGGCCCTGAAGGAACTGGAAGACGAAAGCCTGATTAAGAGTTCCAATGCAGCTGTCGGCGGCAGGGAAAAAATCATCTATCATATTACGGCAAAAGGAAAGAAGGTCCTGAAAGAGTGGTTAAAAGATGAACAGGCAAGCAACGAACTTCGCTATGAAACATTGCTGAAACTCTTCTTCGGAGGCGGCGCGGACAGGAGCACGGCGATTCACAATATTGAGATTTTTGAAGAAAAGGTAAGTCAGGATTTAGCTTTATTGAAAATGCTCAGTAAATCGCTGGAGGATTGCCTCGACAACGATGATCATCTGTATTATTATCTGACGGCGTCATTCGGGGTTGAGACGTATGAAGCATATTTGAAATGGTGTGCCAAGGCAAAGAAGATGTTAATATAAAAAAGATAAAAAAATACTTGGCTTCTGTCTCATTCATTTGATTCTCGTTTGGACAAAAGAGCTACCGTTTCGCAATGTACGGTTTTGCAAAACTGATCATAAACCTGCCATGCTTTCAATTCGTATTTTTCTGCGCAGAGAATCTTTAAATCTCTTGCAAGCGTGGCGGAATCACAGCTGACATAAACGATGCGGTCCGGTTCCATTAAAAGCATGGTTTCCAAACATTTTTCATCACACCCTTTTCTCGGCGGGTCCACAACGATTACATCCGGATGAAGCATATCAGAATCATTTTTCCCCGAATAAAATTCCGGCAGTACTTCTTCTGCCTTTCCCACAAAAAATTCCGCATTGGTAATTCCGTTTGCCAAAGCGTTTTCCTTTGCATCTTCAATTGCCTCGGGAATTACTTCCACACCGTAAACCTTCCCTGCATTACGTGCAAGAAATAATGAAATCGTACCGATTCCGCAGTATAAATCCCATACACTTTC
>CADANR010000091.1 GCA_902789265.1 uncultured Lachnospiraceae bacterium
GATAAAGATACAGGGAATCATTTTGAAATAACAGCGCCTGCTTATAAAATGGATTAAAGCTTCGGTTAAGTAATTTAGATGGGTTTAGCCGATTAAACCAAAAGTTATTTTTGTAGAGCATTTTTAGAGGATGCATAAAATCATGCATATTTATAAGAACCCACTACGAAACAAGATGTAGTGGTGCAGACCTTCGGAAGAATTAACAACGGTAGATTTTTATCTTGCGATATAACGGGCTAGTGGGTTTTGTTCATTAGTCGTTCATAATTTGATTCTGTCTATGGATAGATGGTAATGCCCCTATGATAACAATATTCAGTGACAGGGTAGAGATACTATCTCGCGGAACACTCGCTCCAAAGCAGACTGTGGAAGGGTTTTATAAGGGAGAATCAGTACCTGTCAATCAAGGTCTTTCCGATATGTTCCTTCAGTTGCATATTAGTGAGCGATCCGGTAGAGGAGTTCCCAAAATAACAAAAGTATATGGTCGAGAAGCCTACGATTTCCGAGAAAATTCCATTGTTGTCACGATTCCGTTTAGCAGGACTGAAGCGAATGTGGGAGATAAAGTGGTAAATAATGTGGGGGATAAAGTAGTAAATAATGTGGGGGATAAAAAGTTGAATGCATCCCAGCAAAAAATAGTGGATGCTATGCGGGATGACCCCAATGTGACCCATGAAAAACTAATGGCAATAGTTGGCATCGGGAAAACTGCTATTCAAAATAACATATCATATTTACGGAAGAACGGCATAATTGAAAGAGTCGGATCCAATAAAAATGGATATTGGAAAGTTCTGTTATAAAACATATATAATGACCTCAAAAAAGGGAGGTACATTATTATGACTAAGGAAACAGCGAATTACATTATGCAGCGGATGACAAAATATCTGGATAATAGTCAGATGATCAAGTTGAACGATGTTTTGGAAGAGGCACTTCGGAAGTCAGAAAAAGGGATTCAGGAAAAGAGTTCCCAAGAACTTCTGGAAATGTTCCTTGCAACTAAACGACTGGAGGGGAGATCGGAGAAAACATTATTTTTGTATCGATTTAATATTGAGAAGATGATTGAGAAGTCAGATAAAAATGTTTGTGTTATGAATACAGATGACATCAGAAGTTATCTTGCATCATATCAGGAACAGAATCGTGTTGGAAAAGCCACAGTAGATAATGTGAGGCGTAATCTGTCCAGCTTCTTTAAATGGCTTGAGGACGAGAATTATATTTTCAAAAGTCCCCTTAGAAGAATTCACAAGATTAAAACCACTGTTCCGGTAAAAGATACATATGTGGATGAAGATTTGGAGAAACTACGGGATAATTGCGAAGAACTCAGAAATCTTGCGATTATAGATATGTTGAATTCAACCGGAATGAGAATTGGAGAGCTTGTTAACCTTGATATTCTGGATGTGAATTTTGAAGAGAGAGAATGCGTAGTACTAGGAAAAGGAGACAAGGAAAGAATCGTTTATTTCGATGCAAGAACGAAACTTCATCTTAAAAAATATCTTAGAGCAAGGAATGATACGAATCCTGCATTATTTGTCACGATAAGAGAACCGCATCGCAGACTTAAAGCGGGTGGAGTGGAAATTATGCTCAAGAAGATGGGTGAGAGGTGCAACGTTAAAGATGTCTATCCGCATAAATTTAGAAGAACAATGGCAACAGCAGCAATTGATAAAGGAATGCCAATTGAACAGGTGCAGAAACTACTTGGGCACGAAAAAATCGACACCACACTTGGGTACGCCATGGTCAAGCAGAGCAACGTAAAGATGGCGCATAAGAAATACATTGGATGAGTAATATATTTTTTGATGATTTGAATAACAATCCAAACCTTTATCTTTTTAACTGTGTTCTTCATCTGGATGAAAAAACTCCGCATCTGCATTTGGACTATATTCCGGTTGCGGAAGGATACTCAAAAGGGTTAAGCAGACGAAACAGTATTTCAAAGGCTCTGCAGTGTATGGGAATACCCAAAGCAGTCAGCAAAAGGAAAACGAAGAAAGCCTTTGGAAAAACAGGGAAAGAGAGTATATAAAAGAACTGTGTTCCGAAAGAGGAATCGAAATTGAGGAACTGGGAATCAAGAGGGAGAATTATTCGCTTCCGGAATACAGGGAGGCAATGGCTGCAGTGGATGAACTGAAAGCAGAGGCAGAAACCATAGAGGAATCTGTAAATGACACAAAGAAGCGCCTGGAGATTGCCCGGTAAAAAAGAGGAAACCTGTTGAAGGAGAAAATAAAACAGAAATCCGTTAAGAGAGAAGAGAGGTAGAAGGATAGGACGGAAAGAGGGCGTGCAAAGCAGAATTTAAAAATGCACAATATAGCTAAAATACGGGTAAAAAACGCCACAAAAAATGGCTAAATTACGGCAAAAACACCGCAAAAACGGTGAGTACAGGCTCACTTAATGGACTTTCGTTAAAAAATCTGTTAACAGACTGTTAACAACGCCCCGGAGCGAAAGAAAATATTACGTCAATTTTAAACGAATGTGTCCGCGTCGGGGTAAAAGGCATCATCGATTTCGGAATGGGACTTACGGTTCGTGACGGAGACAGGGAGTATTATTATTCAGCACTTGATAAGCATTTTCCGGGGATGAAGGAACGATACATTAAGACGTACCGCAATGCGTATGAATTGCCGAGTCCGAAAACAAAGGAACTGACAGAGATTTTTCAACGAATTTGCAGGGAAAACGGTATTTTGTCAGACCCGGAAGAATGCTTTCGGTATATGAGCGAACTTCCGGAAAAATATCAGCAGCTGAGTCTGTTTGATTAACAGGGTTTCTTTTATGGTATAATGTACCATTATTGTTACCTGCAAATATGGTTTTGTAAAAGGGAAAAATGCTTGAAGCAAACGGATTGGTAAAAAGATACGGTAAATTTACCGCAGTTGATAATATCTCGATGACACTGAACTCCGGAGAGACCGTTGCCCTGCTGGGAAAAACGGAAGCGGAAAAAGTACCCTCCTCGGTATGCTTGCCATGGTTTTAAAGCCGGATGCCGGAGAAGTGAAAGTTGACGGTCTGACGGGGAAAAAAGCCAGGGAGATAATAGCATATATTCCGCAGAATATTGTTCTGAAGAAAGGAAGGCGGACTGCGAAAACATACCTAATGGAATGTTTTTTGGTAGAATCCGGAGTCCCTGCAACGAAAATGAATAAAAAAAATTTCTCATCTGTACAAATGATTCCGATCAGTTTTCTGGCGGCGATTTTATTCGGCGCACTGATTCTTATGCTTCCGGTTTCTTCTGCGGCGGGTACCTGGACTCCCTTTGTAGATGCGCTGTTTACGTCGGCCACATCCATCTGTGTAACCGGCCTGGTTGTTGTCGATACCGGGACTTATTGGAGTCTTTTCGGACAAATCATCATAGTGCTTCTTATTCAGATGGGTGGACTGGGGATCATCACAATCATGTCCGTCATTCTGATTATTGCGCAGAAAAGATTTACCCTGAGTGACAGAATCATGCTGAAGGATTCTCTGAATCTGGACACGACTTCCGGTGTAATCCGGTTTCTGTTAAAAATGGTCAGAACCACGTTCTGCATTGAATTTATCGGAATGTTACTGTATTCCGTTGAATTCATACCAAGATACGGATTTCTCCGGGGTCTGTGGATTTCTCTTTTTAATTCCGTCTCGGCATTTTGTAATGCGGGTATGGATATCATGGGGGAGAACAGTCTTGCGTTTTATCAGGACAATGCATTTGTGCTGGGAGTAACCATGGCGCTGATTGTGCTGGGCGGAGGAGGATTTATTGTATGGTTTGATCTGGCGAAAAAAGTGAAAAACGGAATCAAAAAACAGTTTACGCTCATTCAGATTGTGAAAAGATTTTCCGAGCACACCAAACTGGTGCTTTGCCTTACCGCTTTCTTCATTTTGTTCGGAACGGTTATAATTCTGATTGCGGAATATAATAATCCGGAAACAATCGGGAATATGAGTTTACGGGGAAAAATATTAAACAGCCTGTTTGAGTCGGTAACTTTCCGAACTGCCGGATTCTGTACGTTTTCGCAGAAGGGCCTTACCGGTATTTCCTGTGTTTTTGCATATCTGATTATGTTTATAGGAGGATCCCCGGTCGGAACGGCAGGAGGTGTAAAGACAACGACATTTTATCTTGCGGTTTTGAATATTACATCTTATTTACACGGAAAAGACAATGCAGGAATTTTTCACAAATCGGTTTCGGCGGAACAGATGCGGAAAGCCAGTGTAATTGTAAATATCAGCATTGTTACGGTTATGGTTCTTTCACTTCTTTTAGTCTGTTCCAATCATATCGGGATACAGGACGGACTGTTTGAAATCGTAAGTGCATCTGCCACGGTAGGGCTCAGCAGAGATATCACGTTTACGCTGAATACTGTCGGCAAACTGATTGTGACCGTTGCAATGTATCTTGGAAGAATCGCACCGATTTCCATGGCGATTTTTCTGGCCGGAATACATCATAAGAAAAAGACTGTTAAAAATCCTGAAGGACATTTTGCTATCGGATAAGGAGGAACAGAAATGAATAAATCGATTGCGGTACTGGGACTCGGAAATTACGGAATGAGTCTTGCGAAAGAAATGTATGAGATGGGAGCGGACGTGCTGGCCGTTGACAAAGATGCGGAAAAAATAAAAGAAATTTCGGATTACTGCACGGAAGCAGTTTGCATGGATCTTCTGAGTGAAGAAGAAATAACGGGTCTTGATTTAAAAAGCATGGATATCGTAATTTGTGCAATGGGCAGAAATCTTGCGGCAAGCATCATGGGAATTACGGTTTCCAAAGAACAGAATGTACCAACTGTCATGGCAAAAAGTTCTTCCAAACGAATGACCTCAATACTGCAAAAAGTCGGGGCGGACAAGGTTATTATTCCGGAAGCGGAAAACGGTGTCCGGACTGCCCGTATCATTTCTTCGGATACCTTTCTTGATTTTTTCCAGGTGGATGAAAATCTGTGTATGATAGAAATGAAACCGAAAGATGACTGGGTGGGACATACGCTGGCAGAACTGGATATCAGGAAGCAGTATGAGGTTAATATTGTCGCAAAACAGGAGAATGCAGAGAAAAAGTGGGAACTGATCAATCCCCGGGAAAAATTGAATCCGACCTGCAGATTGCTTATTGTACTGGAAAAATCGCAGTTGACAAAACTGACAAAAATCAGAAGAAACGAGTAGGTTTTAGAAATCAGGGAATGTACTAAGAGTCTGTAAAAAGGGTTCTTTTGCCAGGATGAAGAAAAATAGGGTTGAAAACTGCCATATTATGCTATAATAAGAGAATAGGGGGAGAATGTCTTCATTTTTCTATTAGGATTCTTCTAAAATAAAGCGTTATTCGACAGAGGGGCATTATGGCAAAAAATCAACTCAATGAGCTATACGAAAAATACAGAGACCCGCGTATCACGGAAAAAGAATGTCTTGTGGACAGCGCTATTGCCACGGATTTATTAAAGCGCCTTGTTGAACATACGCATTCTGCAAATTTTAACAGCGCCGAATACGCGAAACTGGTTCAGGAAATCTGTCTGACATATCACCTTTCCAAAGGGGTTTCCGAATTTTATCAGAATGTCGGTTTTGAAAGAAGAGGAGAAGGGGAGATTTTCTGTGATTTTGATGACGGAAAAGGAACCATTCTGCTTTTGAGGAATCGTATCATTGCCAATTCCGGTGCGGTTTTAGTTGCTTCCATCTATGTCAGCGAGGAAGCTGAAGTTCTGAGCATGGAAGATTACCATAATCTTGATCTGATGCTGAATGTCATTATTTCTTTTATTTCCAGAAGAAGGCTCCAGAGAGTTGTAGAACAGTATATTTTCTTTGATGAAAACGGTTATCCGAATGTCCGTTATTATCTTCGTGAACTGATTCGTCTGCAGGAAAGCGGACGTTTGGGAGGAATGATAGCGGTCAATTTCGACCTTCATAATTTTGCCGTTATCAATATGGACATCGGCCGTGAAAACGGCAATGCCGTCATTCAGAATTATTTCAATATGCTTGAAGAAGTCATCGGTGATGCGGGCTGTATCTGCAGACTGGGTGGTGACAAATTCCTCTGCGTATTTTCCCCTGCAGTAAAAGATGACGTAATCCGGATTCTTTCCGGCGTTGCGGTAGCATATGACGAAAACATTGACAGAAAAGTAAAGGTTTCTGCCGCAGCCGGTGTATATGTAATTCCGGAAAATGCCGGCGTCACCAAGGATAACGTCATGGAACGAATCATGATTGCTACCAACGTGGCAAAAAAGCAGGATGAAGGTGCCATTGTTTTCTACGATGATCAGATGAAGGAAACAAGGGAACATGTAAAAACCATTCAGCAGAAATTCCGCGAAGGTCTGGCAAAGCGTGAATTTGTGATTTACTGTCAGCCCAAGGTAGATATCGATACTCTGGAGATTATCGGTACGGAAGCGCTCTGCCGCTGGATTTACAACGGCCGCGTGGTGCCTCCGAATGAGTTTATTCCGGTTTTGGAACAGACGACAGATATTTGTGATTTGGATTTTTATATCCTTGATGAAGCATGCAAATCCATACGGCATTATCTGGACGAAGGCAACTTCGGGGTTCGCTGCTCCGTGAATTTTTCCAGAAAGCATTTAACCAACCCGGATCTGCTGGAAAATATTCTGAAGGTAGTGGATGAAAATAATGTCCCGCATAATCTGATTGAAATAGAGCTTACCGAAACCACCACGGATGCGCAGTTCCGTGATTTGAAGCGAATCGTAAACGGCTTAAAGGCTGCAGGAATTCGTACCGCAGTGGATGATTTCGGAATCGGTTATTCTTCGCTGAACCTGATTCGCGAAATTCCCTGGGATGTATTAAAGATTGACCGCTGCTTCGTTCCGAAGGATGAAGATGATGCGGACAGCACTACCCGTAAGATGTTCTGCCACGTAGTTGCACTGGCTCACGACATGGGACTTGAGTGCGTTGTGGAAGGCGTGGAAACTGCAAAGCAGATTGAGATTTTAAGGGAAAATCACTGCAATATCGCACAGGGATTTTATTTCGACAAACCTTTGCCCAAGGCTGAGTTTAAGGCAAGACTTACAAAGAAAAATTACAAGGACAGAGTTTAATCTGCTGTCCGGGTTTCATGAATACAAAAAGGATAATCAATATCATATCGATTATCGGACTGGCCGCGACGATTTTTTATATGTTCTGGCTCTGGAAGGAAGGCATTCTGACCGATGAGGTAAAGATGAATGAGTACATTTCCGGGCTCGGAGCGGGCGGTGTCATTGTTTTTATTATCATTCAGATTATTCAGGTCATTATCCCGATTATTCCCGGCGGCATAAGCTGCGTAGTCGGGATTTCTCTTTTTGGTATAGTTAAAGGGGCTTATCTATAACTATATCGGAATCTGCATCGGTTCCGTCATCGTTTTCTTTATTGCAAGGAGATGGGGCAGACCGCTTGTCGAGAAAATGTTCAGTGAAAAGAAAATTCAAAAATACGAGGCGTGGCTTAACAAAGGCAACAAGATGACGATAGCCTTTGCGCTTTTGATTGTTTCACCGGTTGCTCCCGATGATTTTTTGTGTTATCCGGTCAGGACGATGAACATGAAATTCAAGCATTATCTGCCGATTATCCTGCTCGGGAAGCCGCTACCGATTGCAATTTACAGTCTTGGTCTGCACGCGATTCTGCGATTTTTCCTAAATTATGTCGGGTGAGAGAGCAGCAGGGTGACGAAGAATCTAAATGTAAGGCTACAGTGACTAAAAATGTGATAAAATGAATAAAAATGCAAGTGGTCGTGTCGGCTACTAAGCAGATTAACTTGCGATATAACGTGCTAAAAGACAAATCGGGATTTATCTTAGAGATAATTGATGGACGAGAATTACCAGAATATATGACAATGAATAAGGGGAAGATATGTGGCTGATCATGGCGGC
>CADANR010000092.1 GCA_902789265.1 uncultured Lachnospiraceae bacterium
TGTAGTCGGAATGGGACCGGGCGAGGAAAAACAGATGACGGGAAACGCGCTTGCCGCATTGGAAGAAAGCGATGTGATAGTAGGTTACCCGGTTTATCTGGAGTTACTTCCCGAAAGACTGAAAAACAAGAAGTGTTTATCTACGCCGATGAGACAGGAAAAGGAACGCTGCATCCTTGCTTTTGAAGAGGCGGCAAAGGGACAGACTGTTTCCATGGTATGCAGCGGAGATGCCGGAATTTACGGCATGGCATCGCTCATCTATGAAATCGGGGAGCGTTTTCCGGATACTGAGATTGAAATCATTCCCGGTATTACCGCGGCATGCAGCGGAGCAGCGGTTTTGGGAGCACCGTTAAATCATGATTTCTGTGTCATCAGTTTAAGCGATTTGTTGACACCGTGGGAAATCATTGAAGCAAGACTTGAAGCAGCGGCAAAGGGTGATTTTGCAATTGCGATTTATAATCCGTCCAGCAGAAAACGCGCGGATTATTTAAAGAAAGCCTGCGAGATTCTGCTTCGCGAAATGGAACCGGAAAGACCATGCGGATATGTCCGTAACATCGGCAGAGAGAATACAGAGGTATATTACTGCACTTTAGAGGAATTAAAAGACAGGGAAGCGGATATGTTCACCACGGTCTTTATCGGAAATTCAACGACGGAAATGATCGGCGGGAAAATGGTAACAAAACGCGGATATGTATTGTGAGAAAAAACGGGACAGGACACGGATTTGAAAAAGATATTGATTTTTGCAGGGACAACGGAAGGAAGAGAACTCTCGGAAGCACTTTCAAAAAAATGTGTTTTCCATACTCTTTGTGTAACCAGCAGATACGGGGAGGAAGTGCTTCAAAAAAGCGCATATTTAACCGTTCATTCGGAAAAAATGGATGCCGGACGCATGCATGATTTTATTAAAGAGAACGGTTTTAATCTGATTATTGATGCCACGCATCCTTATGCCGTTGAAGCAGGGAAAAATATAAAAGAAGCTTCCGGAAAAGCCGGAGTGGAATATATTCGTTTCAACCGCGAGACTTTGGTTTATGAGACCTATTCCAAATTGTATCGTTTTTCCACTCATGAAGAATGTGCAAAAGAACTACAAATGTCGGACGATAGGATTTTGCTTACCATCGGAAGCAAGGAACTTTCGAAATACTGTGCAGACGAATCTTTAAAGGAAAGACTGATTGTCCGGATCATACCGAATGCGGAGAGTCTTTCCGTTTGCAATAATCTCGGAATCAAGGGAAAAAATATCATTGCCATGCAGGGACCTTTTACTGCAGAAATGAATGAAGCAATGATTGATATGTATCAGATAAAGGCTGTTGTCAGCAAAATAAGCGGGACAGCAGGAGGATTCGGGGAGAAGTTAGCGGCTGCAAAGAAAAAAGACATTCCTTTTTATGTGATAGGAAACCCGGAAGAAGCCGCCGGACAGACTTATTCGTTGGAAGAAATTCTGAAATACTGCATGCAAGAGCAGGATTTCAAAGAGGAGAAGAACAAAAACGAAAAAAATGAATCGGAAAAAAACGAAGAAAAAGATACTGCTCAAACGGGTAAAACAATCACTCTGGCAGGTGTGGGAATGGGCAGCACCGGGAATGTAACAAAAGAAGTGGCGGATGCCGTGAAAGAAGCTGACATATTATTCGGTGCTCAGAGACTTCTTAACAGTTTCCCTGAAATAAAGGCAAAGAAAGAATCCATGTATCTTTCGGAAGATATTCTTCCGTACATTAAGGAACATCCGGAATACAATCGGATAGTCATACTGTTTTCCGGGGACAGCGGATTCTATAGCGGAACAAAGAAAATGTATGATGCGCTTTCCGGTGAGAATTGCAATGATACATTAAAGATTCTCCCCGGAATCTCCAGTGTTTCGTATCTTGCAGCAAAAATCGGAGTAAGTTACGAAGATGCTTTAATTCTTTCCATACACGGAAAAGAGATTCATAATCTTGCAAATAAAATCCGGTATAGCAGGAAAACATTTCTTTTGCTTTCCGGGAAAAAAGATGTATGGCGAATCGGCCGGGAACTGCAGCTTTCAGGTTTGAATGATTTAAAGATTATTGTCGGCTCGTCTCTTTCTTATGAAAATGAAAGCATACTGTCGCTGTCGGTTGAAGAGTGTGTTTCTTATGAGAATGACGGATTGCTTACCGTATACATAGAGAATGAAAATGCAGAGAAAAAAGTCCTGACACCGGGAATGGCAAACGATGATTTTATCCGTGAGAAGGTTCCGATGACAAAAGAAGAGGTCAGGGAAATAAGTCTTTGCAAACTGCATCTCACCGAAGGAAGTATTCTCTACGACATCGGAAGCGGAACAGGCAGTATTACAACAGAAGCCGCAAGGCTCTCGGATTCGGTCTATGTTTATGCAATTGAACGAAAGAAAGAAGCGGCGGAACTGACCGAAAAAAACAGAACGAAATATCATCTGGATAATACAGAGGTTATTTTGAAGGATGCACCGGAAGCGTTTGAAGGTCTGAAGGCTGCCACGCATGCATTTATCGGCGGAAGTAACGGAAATTTAAAAAGAATTATCAAAGCACTTTATGAAATCAATCCGGAAATGAGAGTTGTAATCAATGCAGTAAGCATAGAGACACTCGGTGAAATAAAAGAAGTTTTAAAATTGCCTTATGTAAAGAACACGGAAGTGGTTTTGGCGCAGTTCTCACACGGAAGAAACGTATCGAATTATACCTTAATGAGTGCGGATAATCCGGTGTGGATATGTTCATTCGAATTTCAGCCGGAGTAATACTATGAAGATGAACCGGGTTTTAATTGCAGCCCCATGCAGCGGAAGCGGAAAAACAAGTGTGACGGTTGCACTTCTTCACAATTTCATGGAGAGGGGAATTCGAGTATTCTCCGTAAAGGCCGGACCGGATTATATCGATCCGTTGTTTCATCGCGTGATTTCCGGCGTGGATGCCTGCAATCTGGACACGTATTTTACGGATGAGAAAACGACCTGCGATCTTTTAAAAAGAGATTTTGAAAATCATGACCTTGCCGTGATGGAAGGTGTCATGGGGCTTTATGACGGTGTCGGAGGAATTCTTAAAGAGGGATCCTCTTATCTTCTTGCAAAAGAAACAAAGACCCCGATTCTTCTTGTGGTAAATGCCAAAGGTGCAGGAAAATCGCTTGTTGCCCAGATTATGGGAATGAAGATGTATGACACGGAAGGACTGACCCGGGGGATTTTTTTAAACCGTGTTTCGGAAAAATACTATCAGGTATTAAAGCCATGCATTGAAACGGAAACAGGCATACGGGTGGTGGGTTTTCTGCCGGAGATGAAAGATGTTACGCTGGGTTCAAGACATCTCGGACTTGTCACACCCGATGAGATTGACAATATTCAAAGAATCGTGCAAATACTTTCGGATGAAGTATCGAAGCACGCCGATATGGATGCAATTTTTGAGATTGCCGGGCATGCGGAAGATTTTCAGGATGAAGAAATTAATGAAGTTGCAAAAAAAACGGATTCTGCAAAAGATGTTGATTCTGCAGAAAAATGTGTCATCGCCGTATCTAAGGACGAGGCATTTCAATTTCTTTATGAAGAGAATTTAAGGCTTTTAAAAGATCTGGGAGCGGAAATCAAATTCTTTTCTCCGATCCGTGACAAAAGCATTCCCGAGGATGCAGATGCATTGATTCTTTGCGGCGGGTATCCGGAACTGTACTTAGAAAAGCTCTGTGGCAACAGGGACATGACGGAAAGCATTCGCAGACAGTATGAAAAACATATGCCGATGGTTGCCGAGTGCGGAGGGTTTCTGTATCTGCATAAATCCATTTCGGATATGAATGGGATAAGTTATCCCGGTGTCGGAATTGTGGATGCAGACTGCAGATATACAGGAAAGTCCGTTCGTTTCGGTTATGTGGAAATTAAAGAAAAAGAGCCATATTTCCTTGCAAATAAAAATGCAATAAAGGGACATGAATTCCATTATTACGAAAGTGATTCGAACGGAAGTAACTGTGTTGCGGAAAAGCCGTTTGATCATTCGCGGTATGAGTGCATTCATACAAATCCGTATTCCTGGTTTGGATTTGCACATCTTTATTATCCGTCCAAGCCTGATTTTGCAAAGTCGTTTGTAAGGAAAGCATTGGATTATAAGAAACGAAAAGAGTAAATTGAAAAGTATAAATTGAAAAGAGTAAATTGAAAAGAATTATACAAAAGAACAATTAGTAAAAACAAGGCGAGGGGGAACAGGTATGGGGAACTCCTATCGATTTTTTGAAAACAGGGATTGCGAGTATTATCCCTGTCACAAGGGAATAGAAGAAATGAACTGTCTTTTTTGTTACTGTCCGCTTTATTCCTTTTCGGACTGCCCGGGTAATCCGAAATACAGGGATAAGGACGGAAAACAGATCAAAGACTGCTCCGACTGCACATTTCCGCACAGGAAAGAGAATTATTTCGCAGTGAATGAAACAATTCGAAATCACAGATAAAAAGAATGATTATTTGTTGGACATCCGTTGGACAAGCCGGGATAAAATACAGACAAACATAATTGGATAAAATGAGAGAAAAACTGTAGAAATGTGATAAATAAAGGCTTTGAAGCGAGGAGGAATCAATAATGGATAATCTTAATATGCTGAATAATCCTAATCCGCAAGTTAACAATAATCATTTAATAAACAATAATCAGCTGAATAATGCACAGAATAATAATGCACTGAACAATAATGCACGGAATAATAATGTTCAACAGAACAATCCGTTGCTGAATCCGAATAAAATGGTCGGAAATCATACTGCGGCACAGTTTCTTCAATTGGCTGAAAGCCATGGCTGGCCAAATGCAAAGAATGAGCCGGCACTTATTCTGTTTTGTAATACATACGACGCAAATGATTTTAGTTACGCCGACACTTTAAGAATTTTTGAGAACAGTCAGTTCAATCAGGATTATGATTTTGCTGCCACCAGAAATTCAATTACCGGTTATATTGCCAATAAGGCAAATCAGAATCCGAATTTATATGCCGGTGACCAGTATGTGCAACTGTCCCTGAATCTTGCACGTGCCAATCAGAACGCAAATCAGAACAATATTCAGAATCAGAATAATAACCTGAATAATAACGCAAATCAGAACATTATTCAGAATCAGAATAATAACCTGAATAATAATGTTAACCTGAATAATAACGCGAATCAGAATGTTAATAATAACGGGAATAATAATGATAATCTGTTGAATAACGTTAATCAGAATAACAATATTAACCGGAATAATAACGTCAATAATAATATAAATCTGAATAATGCAAACCTGAATAACAATAACGCAAATGAGCAGCAGCATAATCTTGCTCCCAAAATTCAATTGTCCAAAATCAACGGTAAGGTTTCAAATCTCAAAGAAAGAATCAGAAACGATCAGACATCATTCTTCAGAAAAGTTCCGGGATTCAGAAACAGCAGAGAATATCGCGATGCAAGAGATGCGTACAATAAATTTGCCAAAAGATGGGAACTTATGAATCCTTCCAAGGTAGAAGGAACGAAAGAACTGTCTCATTTTGACATTGCGCTCCTTCATATAGCGGCTGAAAAAGCCAGAGATGAAATCGTGAAGTATTTGAAGGCAAAAGAAGAGGAATGCGGTAATGATATTAACAAACTTTCCTCACGTACCCGTAAGCGTTACTATACAATGGAACGTGCTCTTGAGGAAATCGACAAACATCAGGCGGAACTGGATATCCGCCAGGAGATTCTTGATACAGAACCACTGAAAAGTCTGGATGAACTGAATACAGAAGCAGCGAATGCTTATGAGGAAATGATCCTGCAAAAGAACGTGCATTTCGGAAGCTCTGAATACAAAGATGCTCTTGAGATTTATAAAAGAGCATATGATGCATTAGATGAAATTAATAATTCGAATCCTGAGGATGTTACCGTAGAACAGCTTGATGAGGCCAGAAGAGCAGCATATGTCGCTGCCCTGAAATTAGAAAAATATGCAGACAAGCATATTAAAGAAACGGATATGGGAAAGAACCGTTCAAGACGTATGAGCGCCGCATCGTCTGCTTTCGATTCCGCCGAGCGCCTTGTAAGAAAGTTTGACGATATGTTAAACAAAGCCATGGAGAAACCCTCCGATAAGAGCTTTGATGAAATTCGGGATTCCGTGCAGTCGGCTTATGACGGAATCGTTGCAGTAAACTGGGATGTGAAAATCGGTAGCAGCGAGTTCAGGACAGCCAGAAAAGCATATAAAGAATTTAATGATTTATTTAATCTGTATCGTGACAAAACGGATTTCAGTGAATTGTCACCTGCCCAGATTAAAAGTCTCAGCGATAAAATGGAAAAAGCGCAGACATCGGTTAACGCATATCTTCAGAAAAAGGCCGGAGAAACTAATCCATCCAAGGATTCCATCAGCCGTACCAATGCCATGAAGGATGCAAAGGCTGCAATTCTTGAAACAAGAAGAAAACTTGAAGCACTCAATAAAGTCAGAAAACAGGAAGCAGTCTCGGCGAGTGAGGAAGATGTTAAAGATCGTGAAAATGATTCTTATGATGATGTTACAAGCAATAGAAATCAGTCATTCTTCGGAAGCCTGAATTTCAGACATGCCAGACAGTCGTATTCCCAGGTTCATTATGACATGGTGATGTTAAAACGAGGTAAGAAACAGCCTACAGAGGAAGACTACGAAAAAGTACAGAAGGATATTGAAAAAGCAAAGAAAGATATTTCCAAATATATAGCCGAAAAATACAAACAGCTTGCAAAGAAAGGACAATTAAGTGAGAAAGGCCAGCGCAGACTGGAGATAATGGAAAAAGCATATAATTCACTGGATGCTTTGTCTGCAAAGATAGATGCCAAGCTTAACAAGGATAAAACAACTTCTGCAGAAACGGACAAGAAAGCACTCACGGAAAAATATCAATCACTTAAAACAGCTTCCAGAAAAAAAGACGGAGCCGCAAGACATATTGAAGAAGGCGCAGCGCTGGCATACAGATATATACGCCAGTTTAATTCAAATGACGAATTAACTACAGCCGGAAAGACAACCGGAAGAACTGCGATAGTATCACTTTTATTAAATCTGCAAAAAGAAAAAGACGGGGCAGATAAAATGAAAGGATGTGATACAACGAAAGAGTATTCCAAAACACTTGCAAAACTTTCTTCTTCCAAACTGTTTAAGACGGAATTATCGAATGATAAGATTACCGTAAAGTACTTAAACAAAATAGCAAATGATTCGAATGAGTTGGAAAGATTAAGAAAGAAGTTTGAACTGGAACTTCGTAACGGAAATCCGGAAGCAAAGAGCAAATTAAATGCAGCTAAAAATGATTCTAAGAATCAGCCGAAACCCGGTCAGAAACCGGCAGAAAAACCCGGACAAAAACCGGGACAACAATCAGGAACCAAACCGAATATGAAACCCGGACTATAAAAAAGAAACAGGAATTATGCATGCAGGCATTGAAAAAAAGCCGGTGAGGAATTAGAATAAAGACAATAGGGAAACGTTAAAAGTTTTATGAATAATCAGGAGGAAAGACATTATGTCAGAAGCAAAGAAAACCGCTGCAAAGAAGCCTGCGGAGAAAAAAGAAGCAGTTAAAAAAACAGTAAAGACCGCTGCAACCGTAAAGGCAGCTAAGCCGGTAAAGAAAGCTGTAGAAAAGAAACTTGATAATATTGTTCTGGAGTTTGACGGAATTCAGATTGACCTTGCTTCCATTCAGAAAAAAGCAGCAGATCTCAACGGAACGGTTTACGTTGTCCTTTCCGAGAAGAAGATTTACGATGTGGAAGGTAATTCCGTAGATTTATTATAATCCGGTCAATGAAATAGTTCTCTTTGCGGTACTGTATGAAGCATATAGTACCGCAATTCTTTTTTTATTTTTATAAATTATAAATAGTTTTTATAAAAAAGA
>CADANR010000093.1:0-7830 GCA_902789265.1 uncultured Lachnospiraceae bacterium
ACTTTTAAGACGCGGAGTTTCGGAGGATGCGATTTTTGAAAAAACGGCAATTGACCGTTTCTTCTTAAGGAAGCTTAAAAACATCATTCAGATGGAGGAAGAAATTAAAAAATTCCGTGATGCAAATAAAGAAGCTTTCGGAAAAACGGAATTTAAAGATCTGCTTTTCCGTGCAAAACGGATGGGATTCGCGGATAAAACACTTTCGAGGATGCTTGACGTAAAGGAAGAAGAAATCTATGCACTTCGAAAAGATTTGGGAATCATGCCGGTTTACAAAATGATTGATACCTGTGCTTCCGAGTTTGAAAGCTATATTCCGTATTTCTATTCCACCTATGAAGAAGAAAACGAATCCGTGGTATCGGATAAAAAGAAGGTTGTGGTACTCGGTTCCGGCCCGATCAGAATCGGACAGGGTGTGGAGTTCGACTATTCGACCGTGCATGCGGTACAGACCATTAAGGCAAACGGGTATGAAGCAATTATTATCAACAACAATCCCGAGACGGTTTCCACGGATTATACCTGTTCGGATAAGCTGTATTTCGAACCGCTCTGTGTGGAAGATGTCATGCATGTCATTGATCTGGAAAAACCGATTGGCGTTATTGCAACGCTCGGCGGACAGACCGCAATCAATCTTGCGGAGCCTCTTCGTAATCGCGGCGTAAAGATTATCGGAACGGACTGCGATGCAATTGAAAAAGCGGAGAACCGTGATGCATTCGAACATCTTTTACTGGAATTGAATATTCCGCAGCCCAAAGGCCGCGCGGTGACTTCCGTGGAAGAAGGAGTCAAGGCGGCGGAAGAAATCGGATATCCCGTTCTGGTTCGTCCTTCCTTTGTACTCGGCGGTCGTGCAATGCAGATTGTTGCAAAGAAAGAAGCACTGCTTGAATACTTAAAAACGGCCGTTGAAATCGATGTGGACAAGCCGGTTTTGGTAGATAAATACATCCGCGGAAAAGAAGTGGAAGTGGATGCCGTCTGTGACGGAACGGACGTATTCGTACCGGGCATTATGGAACTGGTAGAACGTACCGGTGTACATTCCGGTGATTCGATCAGTGTTTACCCGCCCTTCAGTTTATCCGAAAAGGTGCGTAAAACAATTCTTGAATATACAAAGAAACTCGGACTCGGTATCGGCATTATCGGACTATTCAATATCCAGTTTATTGTTGATAAAGAAGACAATGTTTTCATTATCGAGGTTAATCCGAGATCTTCCAGAACGGTTCCGTTTTTGTCAAAGGCAACGGGCTTTTCCCTTGCGGATATCGCAACGCTTACGAATCTCGGTATCAGCTTAAAGGATCAGGGCGTTTTGGATCAATGCAGGGATGAAAATACGGAGTATTATGACAGCAGCAGTACAAGATACATAAAGGTTGACGGATCCTGGCAGCCGGAAGGAGAGATTGCCTGGTATCCGAAAGAGAAGGGACGCTATTATGTAAAAGTGCCGGCATTTTCCTTCTCCAAGTTACGCGGCATGGATGCTTATCTTTCTCCGGAAATGAAATCAACCGGTGAAGCCATCGGTTATGATAAAAAGCTCCACCGTGCGGTATATAAGGCAATGATTGCATCGGGACTGAAACTTAAGAATTACGGAACACTTGCAGTCAGCGTTGCCGACGAGGATAAGGAAGAGACGCTGCCTTTAGTTGAGAGATTCTATAAGATGGGCTTCAATATTGAGGCAACCACGGTTACGGGAGAGTATTTAAGAGATCACGGAATCAAGACGAGAATCCGTCATAAGCCGAGTGAGAATTCCGAAGAATTCATAGATGATTTAAAAGCGGGATATGTAAGCTATGTCATTAACACAAGAGCGATTCTTTCCGGAAAGCATTACGGAGACGGTACGAGGATCCGTTCGATTGCGGCACAGAACAATGTGACGATGCTGACTTCCCTTGATACCGTAAGGATGTTACTTGACGTACTGGAAGAAGTGACAATGGGAATTTCCACGATAGATGCGGAATAATGTGACAATATAACGGAGGTGTAACATGCACTTTACGAAAATGCAGGGACTCGGAAACGACTATTTATACGTATTCGGCGAGGTCCCGGAGAATATAGAAGAATTATCGATTAAACTTTCCAATCGGTATTTCGGACCCGGTGCAGACGGAATGATTTACATCTGCAAATCGGATGTTGCGGATTTTAAAATGCGTATTTTCAATGCAGACGGTTCGGAAGCGATGATGTGCGGAAACGGAATCCGCTGCGTCGGAAAATATGTTTATGACAAGGGATATACCGATAAAGAAATTTTAAAAATCGATACGCAGTCCGGAATTAAAACGCTGTATCTGAAATTTGATGAAATTTTTTCCGGCAGAAAATCCGTGAGCGGCGTGACGGTTGACATGGGAAAAGGCGTGGTATCGGATCCGGGTGAAGTTACAATCCCTGACGAGAACGGAAAAGAAATAACGCTTCACTATATTCCCGTTTCCACGGGAAACCCGCATGCGGTGATTTTTACCGAAGATATGAATACCGTGAATTTGGAAAAACTCGGACCTCAGGTGGAACACCATCCGAATTTCCCGGGCGGAGTGAATACGGAATTTGTACAGATTTTGTCCGAAACGGAAATCCGCATGCGTGTCTGGGAGAGGGGAAGCGGCATTACGATGGCCTGCGGAACCGGAACCTGCGCCAGTGTCATGGCAGCGGTTTATAAAGGATATTGTCCGTATGATACACCGGTTACGGCACACCTGGACGGCGGGGATTTAATCATCGAGATTAAGAATGACAATACGATTTACATGACGGGACCGGCGGTATTTGTATACGAAGGCGAGACGGAGATCGATTTGCCGCGGAGTAAATGAACTGTCGGAAAGGAAATGAACCGCGGAAACGAAAGAATCGCAGTAAAGGAATAAAACAGCAGTAATAAATCAGCATAAACGGAGAAAACGAAAATGATTCAGATGAACACCAATTACAACAATTTAAAAGAGTCGTATTTATTCTACAATATCGCTCAGAAAACAAAGAAATATCTCGAGGAGAATCCCGGAAAGAAATTATACAGGATGGGAATAGGAGATGTCTCCCTTCCCCTTGCGGATGCAGTGGTTTCCGCACTTCATAAAGCAGTGGATGATCAGGCGGTAAAGGAACGTTTTCACGGCTACATGCCGGAATGCGGTGCACCTTCTCTTCGCGAGACAATTGCGCTTTATTATCATAAAAGAGATGTATATTTATCCCCCGAAGAGGTATTTGTATCGAGCGGCGCAAGCGATGAACTAGGCGATATTCTGGATTTGTTTTCCAGGGAAAGTACCGCACTGATCATGGAGCCTGCATATCCTGCCTACGTGGATGCAAATGTCATGGCAGGAAGAAAAATCGTACATCTTCCTTCCGGTGCGGACAACGGATTTCTTCCGATGCCGAATGATGAACTGGATGCGGATTTGATCTATCTCTGCTCTCCGAACAATCCGACCGGTGCGGTCTTTAATAAAGAGCAGCTGAAAGTCTGGGTGGACTGGGCGAATGAACGCGGTGCGGTAATTCTTTTTGATGCGGCATATGAAGCATTTATTGAAGAAAATCTTCCGCACAGTATTTACGAAATCGAAGGTGCAAGAACCTGTGCCATTGAAATCTGTTCGTTGTCGAAAACAGCCGGATTTACCGGAACCAGAATGGGATATACCGTCATTCCGAAGGATTTAGAGCGTGGCGGAATGAATGTAAATGCAATGTGGGTACGCAACAGAACCACGAAAACAAACGGTGTATCTTACATCATCCAGAAGGGCGGCGCTGCGGTATTTACGGAAAACGGACAGGAGCAGATTAAGAAAAATATCAGTATTTACAAGAAAAATGCCCGCGTTTTGATGGAAGTGTTTGACGAACTTGGCATCTGGTACTGCGGCGGGAAGAATGCACCGTATATCTGGATTAAATGTCCGAATAACATGGGCAGCTGGGAGTTCTTTGATTTACTCCTTCATGAGATTCAGGTGGTCGGAACCCCCGGAGAAGGCTTCGGAGCCTGCGGAGAAGGATATTTCCGTTTTTCCACATTCGGAGATCCGGAGGATACGAAGGAAGCTGCAAAGAGAATCCTGGAGCTTCTGAAATAATGTTATTTACTTGAAATGTGCATGTATGCTATAATTTTTCCGTGATTTTTGAGAATAACGGAAATAAATGCATAACACTCCTGAAGGAGGAAATTATATGTGTGGAATAGTAGGTTATAACGGTCCCCTGCAGGCAGCCCCGATTCTTTTGGACGGGCTTTCAAAACTGGAATACCGTGGATATGATTCTGCCGGGCTTTCCGTAAGAAACGGAGAGAAAAAGGCAGAGATTGTAAAGGCAAAAGGAAGATTAAAAGCGTTAAGCGCAAAGACCAACGCAGGCAAGGCATTAAAGGGAACCTGCGGTATCGGTCATACCCGTTGGGCTACACACGGAGAACCTTCCGAAAACAATGCACATCCCCATCAGAGCGATGACGGGAATGTAATCGCCGTACACAACGGAATCATCGAGAACTTCACGGAAGTTAAGGAAAAGCTTTTAAAGAAAGGCTATAAATTCTATTCCGAAACGGATACGGAAGCAATCGTAAAATTGGTTGATTACTATTATAAAAAATATAATATCGGTCCCGTGGATGCACTTGCAAAAACCATGGTGCGTGTACGTGGTTCTTACGCACTCTGCGTAATGTTTAAAGATTATCCGGATGAAATCTGGGTAGCGAGAAAAGATTCTCCCATGATTATCGGTGTAAAGGATGATGCCTGCTTCGTAGCGAGCGATGTTCCCGCAATTTTAAAATACACCAGAGATGTTTATTACATCGGCAACATGGAGATGGCCTGCTTAAAGAAGGGTTCGGCATCCTTCTATAACATTGACGGTGAAGAGATTCAGAAGGAACTTACAACCGTTGAGTGGGATACGGAAGCTGCGGAAAAAGGCGGTTTTGAGCATTTCATGATTAAAGAGATTCATGAACAGCCCAAGGCGGTTTCCGATACGATTAATGCCTATGTAAAAGAAAACGACATCGATTTTTCCAATGTCGGATTAACGGATGATGCATTAAAGAAATTCAGCCATATTCATATCGTGGCATGCGGAAGTGCATATCATGTCGGAATGGTGGCACAGTATGTGATTGAGAAAATCGCCAGAATTCCGGTCAGAGTGGAACTTGCATCGGAGTTCAGATATCGTAACCCGATTCTGGAAAAGGATGCGATGGTGATTGTCATCAGCCAGTCCGGTGAGACTGCGGATACGCTTGCGGCACTCAGGGAAGCAAAGAATTCCGGAATCTATACATTGGCGATTGTGAATGTTGTCGGAAGTTCCATTGCAAGAGAAGCGGATGCGGTAATGTATACCATGGCGGGTCCGGAAATTGCGGTTGCAACCACGAAGGCATACAGTGCGCAGCTTATCACAACAGAACTTCTTGCATTGAAGCTTGGTTTTGTAAAAGGTCTGGTTTCAAAAGAGGATTACGAAAATTACCTAGTTGAAGTAAAAACACTTCCGGATAAGATTACGAGAGTACTTGAGGATAAAGAAAGAATTCAGTGGTTCACGGCAAAATTTTCAAATGCGCATGATATTTTCTTTATCGGACGCGGAATCGACTATGCGATTTCCCTTGAGGGAAGTCTTAAGATGAAGGAGATTTCCTATATTCATTCCGAAGCCTATGCGGCAGGCGAATTAAAGCACGGAACGATTTCCTTAATCGAAGACGGAACACTGGTAATCGGAGTTTTAACACAAAGCGGTTTATACGAAAAGACAGTATCGAATTTAGTGGAAGTAAAGAGCAGGGGCGCATACCTCGCAGGAATTACATCCGCCGGAAATTACGGTGTGGAGGATACGGTTGATTTCACCATTTACATTCCGAAAACGGCGGAGATTTTTGCACAAAGTCTTGCAATCATTCCGCTTCAGCTGATGGGTTATTACATGTCCGTTGCGAAAGGTCTGGATGTGGATAAGCCGAGAAACCTGGCAAAGAGCGTTACAGTTGAATAGAAAAAACAAAAACAAACTACACCTGTAGTTTGTTTTTGCACTTTACGGGAGTTGTTTACAGGAATTGTTGACATTGTAGGACAAGAGTCAATTTCCCGTGTTATGAAAGAACAAGAAACGACAAATGTAGTTTATTGAAGAAATATACAGTAGTAAAAACGGAGGCAATTATGGTTAAAGCAGTAGTGGGCGCCAACTGGGGCGACGAAGGTAAAGGAAAGATTACGGATATGCTGGCGGAGAAAGCGGACATTGTAGTTCGTTTTCAGGGCGGTGCAAATGCAGGTCATACCATTGTAAACAAGTATGGTAAGTTTGCTCTTCATACGCTTCCTTCCGGTGCATTTTATGAGCATATTACAAGCGTGATCGGAAACGGTGTTGCATTGAATATTCCGATTCTGTTCGGTGAAATTCAGAATATTATCGAGCGCGGTGTACCGGCTCCGAAGATTATGATTTCCGACAGGGCACAGATGGTAATGCCGTATCATATTCTCTTTGATCAGTATGAGGAAGAGAGACTCGGCGGCAAGTCCTTCGGTTCCACGAAATCCGGTATTGCTCCGTTTTATTCCGATAAATATGCAAAAATCGGTTTCCAGGTAAGTGAGTTATTTGATGATGATTTACTGAAGGAAAAAGTAGAGAGAATCTGCGGCATCAAGAATGTTACACTGGAGCATTTATATCATAAGCCTTTGCTTGATCCGGAAGAATTATTAAAAACATTACATGAGTACAGGGATATGGTTTCTCCCTATGTCGGAGATGTATCTTCCTTCTTGAATCAGGCATTGAAGGACGGAAAGACAATTCTTTTGGAGGGGCAGCTCGGAACCTTAAAGGATCCGGATCACGGTATTTATCCGATGGTAACGTCTTCCTCCACTCTTGCGGCATACGGCGCAATCGGTGCGGGAATTCCGCCTTATGAAATCAAGCAGATTATTACGGTCTGCAAAGCTTATTCTTCCGCAGTCGGCGCAGGTGCATTCGTTTCCGAAATTTTCGGTGACGAAGCGGATGAATTAAGAAGAAGAGGCGGTGACGGCGGCGAGTATGGTGCAACAACCGGACGTCCGAGAAGAATGGGCTGGTTTGACTGTGTTGCTTCGAAATACGGATGCAGACTGCAGGGTACAACCGATGTGGCATTTACGGTACTTGATGTACTCGGCTACCTGGATGAAATTCCGGTTTGCGTAGGATATGAAATCGATGGGGAAGTAACGACTGAATTCCCCGTAACCCATAAACTGGAGAAAGCAAAACCGGTATTAAAGACACTCCCCGGATGGAAATGTGATATCCGCGGAATTAAGAATTATGATGAACTTCCGGAAAACTGCAGAAAGTATGTGGAGTTTATCGAAGAGCAGATCGGATATCCGATTACCATGGTAAGTAACGGACCGGGCAGAGAGGATATTATATATCGCGAAAGTAAACTGAGTAAATAAAAGAAATTGTATAAAAGGACTTTGTGCACAACACATAAGTCCTTTTGAAATTTATACATTATGTAATGTATTATTTAGCTTTATATAAGGAAAATGACCTATGGAAAAAGAAATGATTATCGTCCTCGATTTCGGCGGACAGTACAACCAGTTAATTGCAAGAAGAGTTCGTGAGTGCAACGTGTATGCGGAAGTATGGCCGTATACGAAAAGCCTTGATGAAATCAAGGCAGCGAACCCGAAAGGAATCATTTTTACGGGCGGACCGAACAGTGTGTATGACGAA
>CADANR010000093.1:7887-14001 GCA_902789265.1 uncultured Lachnospiraceae bacterium
CCTGTCAGTGAATACGGACATACGGATATCGTAATTGAGAATCCGGAACAATCAAACTACAAAAGTAGTTTATTTAAGGATGTGGAATTGAAAACCTCCGTGTGGATGAGTCATACGGATTACATTGCAAAAGCTCCGGAAGGATTCGTTGCAACCTCTCACAGCAAGGATTGTCCGGTTGCATCCATGGAATGTGTGGAGAAAAAGATTTATGCAACACAGTTCCATCCGGAAGTAATGCATACCGAGGAAGGACAGAAAATGCTTCGTAATTTCGTTCTTGATATCTGCGGATGCAGGGGCGAATGGAGAATGGATTCCTTTGTACAGACAAAGATTAACGAAATTAAAGAACATGTCGGAAACGGCAGGGTATTGCTTGCGTTATCCGGCGGTGTGGATTCCTCAGTGGCAGCAGTGCTTTTATCCAAGGCAGTAGGAAAGCAGCTTACCTGTGTGTTCGTCGATCAGGGACTTCTTCGTAAGGACGAGGGAGATGAAGTGGAAGCGATTTTCGGACCGAAGGGCGCGTATGATTTAAACTTTATCCGCGTGAATGCAGCCGACCGTTTCTATGAGAAGTTAAAGGGCGTGGAAGATCCCGAACAGAAGAGAAAGATTATCGGAGAAGAGTTTATCCGTGTTTTCGAAGAAGAAGCAAATAAAATCGGCACGGTTGATTTCCTTGCACAGGGTACGATTTATCCGGATGTGATTGAATCGGGACTCGGAAAATCCGCGGTGATTAAATCCCATCACAATGTCGGAGGACTTCCGGATTATGTGGATTTCAAGGAAATCATCGAACCGTTAAGAATGTTATTCAAAGATGAAGTAAGACGTGCCGGTCTGGAGCTGGGATTACCCGAAAAACTTGTATTCCGTCAGCCCTTCCCGGGTCCCGGACTCGGTGTTCGTATTGTCGGTGAAGTAACCGCTGAGAAAGTAAAAATCGTGCAGGAAGCGGATGCAATTTTCCGTGAAGAAATGGCAAAAGCCGTTGAGATCTGGAAAGAAGACTGGGCGGAACAGGCAAAAAGAGCGGAAGAAGCAGGCGCCACGGTAAAAGCGGACCGTTTTCGAAAAAAAGCAAGGACGAATCCGGAGTGGCTGCCAAATCAGTACTTCGCAGCACTTTCCAACATGCGTTCCGTAGGTGTTATGGGAGATTTCAGAACCTATGATTATGCGGTGGTTCTCCGCGCCGTGAATACATCGGACTTCATGACGGCGGAATGTACGGATATTCCGTTTGCAATTCTGCAAAAGGTAATGAACCGGATTATCAATGAAGTGAAGGGTGTCAACAGAGTCATGTATGACTTAACTTCCAAACCCCCCGGAACAATCGAGATGGAGTGAGCGGGTGCGAAGCACGTAGCATCGGAAATCATAATCAAAAAACAATAAAATGCATCGTATAAGTCGCCACGGGGACTGTCCTTGTGGCGACTTCGTTTATTCATTCCTTTTTATTCGTTATTAATTGATAAATGAAATTTTTCCCGCAACCGGAATATTTTTCTATATAATAGTATTTGGGCATGGAGAATTTCGCAGGTTCAGATTAAAAGAAACAGTAAACGACAGAGGATAAAATGAAAATCTGCTTTCGAAAAATTCATAAAATAATCATTTTTCTGATATGTATAACGCTTTTTCTGTCCAGTTGCAATAAAGTTTCAGGGAAATTCGAAAACAATACGGAGGATGCCGGAAATTCCCAAATGATTGTTGCAGATACGGAAAGCATGAAAAATGAAAAAGAAACGCAAATATCTGAAATTGCCGAAGAGGTGAACCTGTCGGACATCGCGGAAGATGTGGAAACGTCGGAACCTGAAGAAAGTACAGAAGACACGGAACCCGCTTCAACCAAGGAAATACCGCCGGAAGTAGCCATCCCGGAAGAATCCCCGATACTCAATGCAAGTACCGTCGGAGAAAATGTGGGAGTCACATACGGTATTGACGTTTCCCTGTATCAGGGTACCATTGATTGGGCTACCGTTGCTGCAAACGGCATTGATTTTGCAATCATTCGTATCGGATACCGCGGTACCACGGCCGGCGGGTTTGGGGAAGATCCGATGGCAAAGTACAATCTTCAGGAAGCGGAAAAGAACGGCGTTAAAATCGGAATTTATTTCTACTCCACTGCAATTTCCGAAGAGGAAGCAAGAGAAGAGGCAGACTGGATTTGCGATTATATTGCAGACTATTCCGTTACGTATCCGATTGCAATTGACTGCGAAGGATATGATAGGGAGGGCCACCGTCAGTATCCCCTTACACAGGAAGAAAGAACCGATGTTGCCATGGCCTTCATGGACCGCATCTACGAAAACGGCTATACGCCCATGATTTACGGTGATGTGAAATCATTCGAGAACGATGCCGAATGGGATACATCACGGATTGAAGAAAAATATAAAATCTGGATTGCATGGTATAATCAGGATATTTCAAATCTTGAAAACAAGCCGGATTATAAAGGAGAATTCGCTATGTGGCAGTATTCCAATCACGGACACGTGAACGGAATCCCTGCAGAAGTAGATTTGGATGTTGCATACTTCGGGTATGACGGAATCGAAGAACCGAAAAATACGTCTATCCGGGAAACAGAGTGAAAGATGAAAAAGAAAAAAACGATGCTCTTAATAATCATTCCGGCAGCAGTGGTTCTTGCAATCATTGGTCTGTTATTGTGGACGATTACAAGCAGGAAATCCGTAAATATCTGCACGGAAACCTCCGGCTCCTTTATTTTTTCAGGTTCCAGATATGTTTACCATGTCGGTCCTGTTTCTTTCATCAAAATCAAACTGCCGGAAAACACTCTTGATGATGAGATGGAAGATTCCCTGGACCGTTGCAAAAGCGCATATGCGACGGTTTGTGCGGCAGATCCGCTTGCGTATTACAGCCAATATACTGACGGGGATGATTTGGTATTTCCGTATAAGGATACGATTTATTATCACCGGGACGGCGTTAAGGGGAAAATTTACGCATATGATACAACGACCGGTCAGATTCGGGAAATCAATACAGGTCATTCCGCAAATTATGCAATCGGTACGGATCTTACCATGGAGGAAAGCGTTGCGATTCTCGGTATGCTGGATGCGTATCCGAGTCTGGACCGGCTTTTTGCGGATAAGGGCAAAATTGTATGGAGCTGTTTCTATGATTATGTCGGAGATCGGTTATTCTTTGAAATCAGCGATTATGTCTATGAGTATCTGCCGGAGAAGGACAAGCTTAAAAAGGTATTTGATGCAAAAAAGACGAATGTAAGAGGTGTTTATTCGGCATTCGGAAATTAGATGAGGGGGAGTTATGGTTACACTGAATGATTATTTGTATTCGGGGAATACGGTCTTAAAAATTCTTCTTCAGTACTCGACGGACTTAAAGAAAGAGGCGGTGGAGGGACATAACCCGATTGATCTGGCACACAGTAATTTCTTAATGCAGATTATTGAGCTGTTGGAACATTCGGATTTTTTGGCATCCCAGTCGCAGAGAATTAAGGAATTCTATCTTTACATGACGCAGGAGTACCCATTCCTTGCATTCACCTTTAAAGGAAGAATCAAATCCTTAATCCGTTCGGAAGAGAAGTTTAACGGATACATCTTGGAATTTATTTACGATTTCTATAAAGCAAACGGACGTTACCCGTCGGAAACGGAGATTAAGAACAGTTTAAACTGTTTTCGGGATTTAATTGCATACCGGATTGTTATTTCACTTCCGCAGTGCCATATAAAAGAAGGGGAAAGCAGGGAGGAACAGGAATTGAAGTACCTGTATGAGATTGCCAATGTGCTGCCGGAGTTTCTGGAACAGAAAGGCTTTTCACCGAGAGTATCCGTAGAGACAGAAGAAGATTATAAAGGGGGCTTAAAGGAAGAAACAAGACCTTATTACAGGGATTATGTACAGACTCCGCGACCATCGGGTTACCGGTCTTTGCATATCACGTTTTATGATAATCTCACCAGATGCTATACGGAAGTGCAACTTCGTACCAAGGACATGGACGATTATGCGGAAATCGGAGATGCGAATCATTTCGGATATGAAAAAAGCCAGGAAGTAAACCGGACAAGGAGCGATATTATCCTCCCGGGAGAATGCAGATATTTTGACGAAGCATATGAAAGGCTTGTAAAACTGCAGGAACTGGAATTATCGAAAGTTGATGTGAACATGTTTAAGGCATATAACAACCAGTTAATCAATGACGGATGCGGCTTATTCAGAGGCCGCCAGATTTTGCCTTTTGAACATTTATCCAGGTTCCAGAACGACCTGATTGAATAAAAAATTGTGCAGGGAGAATTTTTCATGAAACGTAAATATTCAATGGTTATTGCTGTGCTTTGCATTTTATGTCTTACGTTATTTATCGGATGTACGGGAAGCGGTCATGGAATAGAAGGCAGCTGGATTTTATCGGAAGAAATAGAAAGCAACGGAAACAAATTAACGCAAAAAGATCTGGAAGGCATGGGCATATCCGAGAAATACGTAATTACCGGTAACGAAGTGAATTATACATGTACTATACCCGAAATGCAAAAGCCGATTAATATGACTTTTGAATTAAAGGAAGTGGGAAAGAATGAGTATGAATTCAATATTCCCGGAGGATTTAACTTTGCAACCGTAACGTTAAAGGGAAATAAAATGACATATGATGTCGGAGAAGAAGGGGATTCTACGACTATGATTTTTAAGAGAAAATAAGTATGGAGGTGTATTTTATGAAAGAGCCGTCTTATATGATTATTATTCCGATGAACCAAAAGGATATCGAGGATCCGAGGACTTTTGTCGAGAATGTCAAATCAAGCGATTCCGTCAGCATTGAAAATATCCGAATGGACGAAAAACGCGGAATGATTGTGGATTTCCTGGTTGATGACAGAAAGTATGAAACAGAAGTGAACCCCGAAGAAATTGAAGTACCGAGTATGTTCCGTCCTGAACATGTTTTTTCGGAAGAGGAGTTTCAGCAGCTTGACACCGCTAAAGTCGGGCTGAGTGTATGTATGGATTTTGATGAAGATTACGCAAGATGCTTTCATGATCAGCTCCGGATTGTTAATGCAATGTTTCCGCAGATTCTGGCAATTATTGACTGTCCTTCGGAAAAACTTCTATCGGGGAAATGGGTATCATTAGCGGCAAAATCACATATACTTCCGGCCCCGAGATATTTATTTACGGTACAGGCCGTTTCCGGTGAGAGTGATGAAGTATGGCTTCATACACACGGATTAAAACGCTGTGGGTTGTATGAATTGGAGATACTTTGTTCAACAAGGGACATGTGTAACGAGCACTACAGAATCATCGAAAATTTTGCATACAGAATGCTTGAAGAGGAGGAACCCATTCAGCCGGGTGAAGCTGTTTTTATCGGACAGGCAGCAGACAGATATATGGTATGCACTGCCGTTGACTGGAGAGAAGCCTTGAAATTCTATCCGAAGGCGACACTCGGAACAGCGGATGACCGGAATGATGAGGTGCATGGCGAAGATACTTATGTCCTGATGTTATATAAAAACGAAAAAGACGAAGAGAATAAAAACTATACGCCGGTGCAGGCATTCGATCCCTTCCTTCAGCAAAATCCGATGTATATGATTTCCAATGAGGAAACGGACAGAATGTCGAAGCTGGCACGCGAGCGCGTTCCTTATCTTGTAAAAGCATTTGCGGATAAAGAGAATACCATTCTGGTGAAAATCGGTTTAATTACGGACAAAGAATACTGGGACGATGAGAATAAACCGCAGAGAGAACATATCTGGTTTGAACTTAAGGATATCAGGGATAATCAGCTGGTTGCCGAGCTTACGCAGGATGCTTATTACGTTTCGGGAATTAAAGCGGGAGATGTAAGGACATATCCTTACTCGGATATCACAGACTGGTTTATCTTTACGAAAGAATGCCGGATTTCACCGGATGATGTTTATATGCTTGATTAAAGAATGTCAATTACCCATGGTCTAAAGACCGATGGGCTTGCGACTACCCAGTAGTTCGCTATAAGCTTCTACCTTTGATACGGTGTGGCTTCCGTGGTGT
>CADANR010000094.1 GCA_902789265.1 uncultured Lachnospiraceae bacterium
GATGCTTCTCCGGTAAATCCGGGACTTGAATGGGCTGTAAAAGGAATTGAAAACGGCTGGTCTTCCGAATATTTGAATGCCGTTATGGTCGGAGGTTATATAGAAGGCGACATAGATCAGGTGAAGAGAAGACTTGTAGCGGGAATTGAGATTGAAAAAGCGAATAAGAATGATAACCCCAAGACACAAAAGGAAATAGATGCTGAGAACACCAGGCGTACAAATTTGGAAAGGGATCTTAAGACACTCCAGGAACTCAATGAATGGGAAGAAAAAGAGTTTAAACCTTTTAAAGAACGAATTCTGAACCGGAAGATGAATTCTCCGGTAGATACATTAAAAAGTATTACGGAAATACGTGATTTCTACAATAAACAAAAGGATAAACCGCTCTTTAATGATTTTAAATGGAGTTCATTAACAAAAGTTCATAATGATTTTGTATGGAGTACTTCATCAAAAGCGGGCACTGTATTTACAAATTCGAGTGCAGCCATGGACTATATGCTTCCGACGCTTTCAAACCGTTGTAAAAAAGAGATTGAAACTGCAAAACAGAAGGGAGTTGATTTAAGCAAGGTTACGAAGCCCGAAGTGAAATTTACCTATGAAGAGAATAAAAGAGTAATGGATTCTTATATGGATGCTCTTCGATCAGGAGAAAATTTTGATGAAAATACTAAAAAAATGCTTGTAAGAGACTTCTTAAAGGCGAAGCTTACGAACGGAATGTGTAAAGAAGCCAACCCCGAATTCTTTGATAAGACTCACAGGGATTATGCAGTATACCAGAAGAAACTGAACGGATATCTGGAGCAGTATTCCGATCGTCTTTTGGAAATCTGCAAGGGAGATACGAATAATCAGCTTGCAGATATTCTCGAACACGGTAATTTTAATAATGTGTTTGCGGAAATGAAGGACAGACTTGTGGCCGATGCGGCAAAGGCAAGAATGGACGCATTCGTAACCGGAAAACTGGTAAGAAACGAGAAAGACAAATCCTTGTCCCAGGCTATGGAACAGATGAAGAATTCTCATGCTGCATGGGGATCTTCTAACGGTCTTTATGATGAGATTCTTGGTAATTTAAAGGATCTTGTGAAAATGCGTGCGGAACTTTCCAAAGAACTGTTGAGCAAATATAATACCGATGTAGTGATAAAGAAAGATAAAGACGGAAATATGCATTATACCGCGCCGAAGGAGGTAAAGATTGAGGATTTAAACAAACTTCAAAAATACATTGATAAGCATAGAGAAATCAATAAAAAGATGGATAAATATTTAAGCAATAAGCATACCATTATCAGAAACAACGGCGGAAATCCGGATAATCCGAAGGATGCGGAAAAACTGGGAAGAAACGGTGAAAAGCGTTATCATGCGATGATGGATGCAAAGAAGGCGCTTATTAATAATTATGCCGCTGCAATTGAGTTTGGAAATCAGGGTCCGACGGATGCTGAAAGAGAACTGATTAAAAAGCCGGGTTACAGGATTCAGCCAAGGGATTATATCAAGGAAGGTGAACCGGATATTGGCGATTATATTATTAATCAAAATACCAGAGCGACCGGCTTTGACATTAACAAGGATATTAATAATCCAACCCTATTTAATAAGCAGGCTTATGAAGCGGCAGTAAATGATTATAACACGAAGAAAGAAGCAGCTTATAAGGATTTTATAGCAAAAGAAAAAGAGCATTTGATGTCCTTTGCGAAATACAATGTTCTCGATGAATTCAAAAACAATCTGAACGAAATGGATACCATGGTCAAAGAGGAGGAACATAAGAGATGGTTGTTGGCAGAGGATTTAAAGAAATGCGAAAGAGCAGAAATCCGCTTAAAAGGTCTCGCTGTTGACGGTGATGCATACAATAAAAGAATGGAGCAGATTAAAGAAAGAAAAGATGCCAACAAAAAAGCAATGGAAGAATCCACGGTCCGCTCGGATTTCCTTAACAAAGTAAAGGAGAAATTCATAGAGCAGAAGAAGAATATTTACAAGGACAATATAAATAAACAGTATGATCCTTTGATTGTTCCCTTGAAACATGAATATGAAGAGGCGGCCAAACGATTTAATGAAGCTACCGAGCAGGCAGCATGGACGGGAGCAGAGGTGGATCCGGAACTTCAGGAGAACTTTGAAACTTTAAAACAACAACTGAAACCATAAGAAAAAGAAAAAGCCAAATTGATAGCCGATATAAATAAAGACATCGATTTCCGTTTTGCAGTAAATGATGCTTCTTATGAATCTTTAATCAAAGAAAATTCAGAGTTAACGAAGGCCATTCATTGCATTAAATCAAAAGGCGTTGAAAAGGTGATGGAAGAAAACGGACTTGCACCAAAGAAGGTGGAGATGGCGAAGGACGATGCACATGTTGTTAAGAATGTGCAGATTCATGCAGCAGGAGTGAAGGTTCCGGATGTACCGAATGCACCGGCCGGGGAAAAGAAAGCACCTGATCATCAGGCTGCACCGAAGAAACCGGGTGGACCGGGAATGTAAACGCAAGCATGTTTATTCCGTTATTGCTGTAATTTTAGCTTAAAAAATAATAATTACAAAGGATTACAGGTGTCAAGAAAAAATACTTGACACCTGTAATTTAATTTGCTAAGATAGGCAAGTATGAAAGAAATCGCCCGAAGAGCATTATTATATGATTTTTACGGAGAATTGCTTACGGATCATCAAAAACAGGTTTATGAAGATGCCGTAATGAATGATTTTTCATTGTCCGAACTTGCAGAGGAATACAATGTTTCCAGACAGGGCATTCACGATTTGTTAAAGCGTTGTGACGGCATTCTGGAAGGATATGAAGAGAAACTTGGACTGATTAAAAGGTTTGATGCATTAAAAGGCACGGCAAAGAGCATTCAGGGTGATTTGGAAAGCTTAAAGGAGATTTCTTCCAAGAAGGAAAGAAACCGCTTAATTTCTGAAATACAGAAGAAGATAACCGATATAGAAGATATTTGACGAAAGATATCCGATCGATGATTTTGATCACATTTAAAGGACATTTATGGCATTTGAAAGCTTAACCGATAAATTACAAAACGTCTTTAAGAAATTAAAGAGTAAAGGCCGTCTTACGGAAGAGGACGTTAAGATTGCGCTGAAAGAAGTTAAATTAGCACTTCTGGAAGCGGATGTTAACTTCAAGGTCGTAAAGAACTTCATGAATACCGTGCAGGAACGTGCGGTCGGCGAGGAAGTTTTAAACGGACTTAACCCGGGCCAGATGGTTGTAAAAATCGTTAACGAAGAATTGATCAACCTGATGGGCTCCGAGAATGCGGAAATCCGGTACCAGCCCGGACAGGCAATCACAGTAATCATGATGTGCGGTCTTCAGGGTGCCGGTAAAACAACGACTACTGCAAAGCTTGCCGGCAAGATGCTGAAAAAGGGCAAGAAACCGCTTTTGGTTGCCTGTGACGTCTATCGTCCCGCGGCAATCGAACAGTTAAAGGTAAATGCAGAAAAGGTCGGTGTGGAATGTTTCTCCATGGGAAGTTCACATTCCCCCGTTGATATTTCGAAAGCAGCAATTGAATATGCGAAGAAAAATAATTTCAATGTAGTGATTCTTGATACCGCGGGCCGTCTTCATATCGATGAAGATATGATGGCAGAACTACAGAAAATCAAGAGAAACGTGGAAGTTCACCAGACACTTTTAATCGTTGATGCCATGACCGGTCAGGATGCCGTAAATGTGGCAACCACCTTCAATGAAAAAATCGGAATCGACGGAATCATCTTAACCAAGATGGATGGTGATGCCAGAGGCGGTGCGGCGCTTTCCGTAAAAGCCGTTACCGGAAAACCGCTTTTGTTCGTCGGTATGGGCGAGAAGTTGTCAGACCTTGAGCCTTTTTATCCGGACCGCATGGCAAACAGAATTCTCGGTATGGGCGATGTGTTAAGCCTTATTGAGAAAGCCCAGGAAACGCTTGAAGTTGACGAAGAGAAGGATCGTGAAATGGCTTCCCGAATGAAGAAGGGAAAGTTCGATTTTAACGATTATCTTGAGAGTATGAAGCAGATGCGCAAGATGGGTGGCATCGGTGCGATTTTAGGAATGATGCCCGGTATGGGCGTTTCCAGAGATGAAATCGAAGGAGCAATCGATGAAAAACAGCTGGCTCATTTGGAAGCAATCGTTCTTTCGATGACACCGCAGGAGAGAAGCAATCCCAAGATTCTCAATCCCAAGCGTAAACACAGAATTGCAAAGGGTGCGGGAGTTGATATCGCTGAAGTGAACCGCTTTATCAAGCAGTTTGAACAGATGCAGAAAATGATGAAACAGATGCCCGGCATGATGAAGGGCAAGAGACGGATGCGTTTTCCGTTTTGATTTAGGTAGTTATTTATAATAAAATATCCAATAATTATTTTACATGATGGAGGAAAAAGAAATGGCAGTAAAAATCAGACTTAGAAGAATGGGTTATAAGAGAAATCCTATTTACAGAATCGTTGTAGCAGATTCCAGATCTCCCAGAGACGGAAAGTGCATCGATGAAATCGGAACCTACAATCCGAACACCGATCCCAGCGAATTCAAGGTAGATGAAGAAGCAGCAAAGAAGTGGCTTGCAGCAGGCGCACAGCCTACCGAAACCGTTGGTAAGATCTTCAAACTTGCAGGTATTGAGAAATAATCGAATCCGAAACGTAAAAGAATCGATGAATATGCCCGTTTACGGGTGTATTATGCTCAATTGAAACCTGGAGGACAAACAATGAAGGAATTGGTAGAAGTTATTGCGAAAGCACTTGTTGACCATCCCGATGAAGTTGTCGTTAATGAAAAGAGTGACGGAAAAGGCACCAAAATCGAACTTCACGTGGCACCTTCCGATATGGGCAAGGTAATTGGAAAACAGGGCAGAATTGCGAAAGCAATTCGTACAGTCGTTAAGGCTGCAGCATCAGCAAAAGATGATGCATACGTTGATGTAGATATTATTTAAAAATTGCAGTGTTGAAAGCCTGCGTGGCTTTTAACACTGTTTTTTTGAAAAATTATTTTGTAAATGACTCGCGTCGTGCCTTCACGAACTCGGCCGAGGACTCAAGTTAGCACAGGTTCGCCTCGGCCGAGTCCTGCAAGGCACTTGCTCGAGCAAACTATAATTATAAACCTATTAAAGTATTACTATGAAAAATAAGAAAATAATATTATTAAATATTAGATTAGTTTTTTTGTATACAATTTCACTTATATTATGTTTAACTTCGATTACGCCCATAATTTCCCATGCGGATGATAGTATAAATGAAAGTTACTATTTTAGTGTGGACGGGAAAAGAGAAGCCCTGAATGATGACATTCTCTGTGACTGGGGCGGAATGTCCGATTTATTTGTGTGGATTTCCGTGATGCAGTTAAAAGAAGCAGGACAGCTTGATTTGGAAGCTTCCGCGAAATCTTACCTTCCGGATGATTTCGTAAGTCAGGTTGGTTTTACCTATGATTTTACGATTCTCGATCTGATGAACCATACCGCGGGTTTTCAGGCAAACCAGGCGGGACATGTTTTGCTTGTCGGCGAGAATTTTACTTCCCTGGAAGATTGGTTAATTTCGAATAAAACGCCGCAGATTCATGAACCCGGCGAATATGTTGCATATTCGGACTACGGTGTGACGCTTGCGGCTTATATCATAGAAAAAGTAACAGGTTTGGCATATTACGATTATGTTCATGAGAATATCTTAAAGCCTGCCGATATGAAAGAAACATCAATTTATTATGATTTCTCGGATAATGATTATGTTTCGAAACTCACGGATTCATCAACCTATCGTTTCGGGTTTTATCCTTCAAATTCCGCAAGGGGAAGTATGGAGGATATGGCGAAGTTAATTAATGCAATGATTTCCGTGGATGAGATAATTTGGACGACGGAGACGAGAGATGAATTCTTTACGTCTACTTTAAAATACCGCGATGCATCGAATATGGGAGATTCCCGTATTGCGCACGGACTCGCATACTATTATGAATTCGCAAATCCTGTTTACGGAATGAAATTTCAGGATTTAAACGGAAGCAGATGCCTTTATATTTCTGAAGATTTAAAGACCTTCAGCATCATTTTCTTTAAAAAACAGAACCTTACGGATTCTCCGTATTATTATAAACTGAATTATTTATACGGAACCCGTACTGTACAGACGGAAGGGTTTCATCAGTCCCTTGCGGACATGGAAAGCTCTTATGTGAAAGCGGATACGGTTGTAAAGGGACTTTACAGCTTTTCGTCCCTGTTTAATGTTTATACGCTGAAAAAATTAAGCTACAACACGCTTGCATCTTCGGTCAGACCCACGGAACCGTATCTTACACAGATTTCGAATACTGTGTTTGAATCAACGGATGGTGAATGCGGGCATTTTTATTTATCCAGAGACGGGAAAGTATTGGAATTTCCGTATTTCGATCTGATTACCTATCCAAAATGGCTGAAAACACTGCGTGTCCTGATGTTGGTATTATATTATATCGGTCTTTCCTACAGCAGTATTGTGCTGCCGGTTTCCCTTCTGGTTCTGATTATCCGTGCAATGAAGAAAAGTGAGGAGAAATGGCCGAGATTCCATAAATATCACATGATTCAGTGCGGTGCGTACTGTTTCCACGGAATCGTCTTTCACCTGATGGAACTTTCGTATATGATGGGAATTAACAGCGGAATTGCGAATGCATCGAAGCTGATGTACTATATCGGAGCAGTTTTGTCCGTTGTTTACTGGATGTTCTTCCTTCGCAGCGGAAAGAGTGAAGAATGTACCGTATTCAATAAAGTGCTTTACTGGAGTACGGGAATATTTGCGGTAGTGCAGGTGGTATTCTCGGTTGCATTCGGATTGATATTTATTAAATAATATGTATTGTCTTTGCATGTAAGAAATAATTTAAGTTTTTTTGTATCAACAGATGGGAGAGAAAGCAGAATGGAAGATTTCCTGATTGTAGGAACCATAACCACGCCGCACGGTGTTCACGGGGAAGTAAAAATTTTTCCTCAAACGGATGACACACGGCGCTTTAAGAAACTGAAAGAGGTATATCTGGATACCGGAAAAGAAAAGTATCTTTTACACCCGGAATCCGTGAAATACTTCAAGCAGTTTGTTATAATCAAATTTAAGGAATTTAATTCCATGAACGAGGTGGAAGGGCTTCGTAACAAGAATCTTATGGTGGATCGTGAACATGCGGTAAAACTGCAGAAAGATGAGTATTTTATTTCTGATTTAATCGGTGTGAAGGTTTATCGCGAAGACGATTCCCTGCTCGGAGAGTTATATGATGTACTTCAGACCGGTGCAAATGATGTATATCTGGTAAAAAAAGAAGACGGGAAAGAAGTTCTGCTACCGGCAATTAAGGAATGCATTAAAGAAGTTGATATGGAAAATCGCACCATGAAGGTTTTCGTGATGCCGGGGTTGGAAGACTGATGTAATTTACAACTTTGCCGTAATTCCTGCATTTTTGAACATAATTGAGACGATTGAATTATTATAAATTAGGTTGATTTTTATTGTCAATTACCCATGGTCTAAAGACCGATGGGCTTGCGACTACCCAGTAGTTCGCTATAAGCTCCTACCTTTGATACGGTGTGGCTTCCGTGGTGTCGCATTAATGGGATGATTGACAACACCCCTTGTATAAGAGATATGCTCTCATACAACTGTATCAGGT
>CADANR010000095.1 GCA_902789265.1 uncultured Lachnospiraceae bacterium
GGAAAGAGAAATTCTCTTCTTCGCTTCGTTTACGTCAAGCACAACAACCTTCACATTGTCACCTACCGATAAAACTTCGCTTGCATGTTTGATATACCGGTCCGCAATTTCGGAGATATGAACCAGTCCGTCCTGATGTACCCCGATATCCACGAATGCACCGAAATCCACAACATTGCGAACGGTTCCGGTCAGTACCATACCCGGTTTTAAATCCTTTAAATCCAGCAAGTCCTGACGGAAAATCGGAGCCGGAAGGTTTTCACGCGGATCCCTTCCCGGTTTCATCAGTTCCTTTACAATATCTTTTAACGTCGGAACTCCGATCCCGCATTCTTCCGCGACTTTCGCTTCCCCGTAGCTTTCCACCTTTTTTGCAAGGTCTGTAATTTTCCCTTCCTTTACATCATCCAGGGTATATCCGCAAAGTGACAGTAATTTCTCCGCTGCCTCATAGCTTTCCGGATGCACGCCGGTGCGGTCCAGCACATTCTTACTCTCCACAACACGCAAGAATCCCGCGCACTGCTCATATGCTTTCGGTCCTAATTTCGGAACTTTCAGAACCTGTTTTCTGGATGTATAAATTCCGTTTTCCTCACGGTATGTTACGATATTCTTTGCAATTGTTGCATTGAGTCCCGATACTCTTTTTAAAAGCGAAGGAGACGCTGTATTTAAATCCACACCGACCGCGTTTACACAATCCTCCACAACACCGTCCAAGCTTTCCTCAAGTCTTTTTTGCGGCATATCATGCTGGTACTGACCTACTCCGATTGCCTTCGGTTCAATCTTTACAAGCTCTGCCAAAGGATCCTGCAGTCTTCTCGCAATGGAAACCGCGGAACGTAAATTGACATCATACTGCGGGAATTCCTCTGCTGCCAGTTTGGATGCGGAATAAACGGACGCACCGGCTTCACTGACTACCATGTAAGATACTCCCGGACAGGACTTCAGCATTTCCGCCGTCATGCTTTCCGTTTCCCTGGATGCGGTTCCGTTTCCGATGGCAATATGAACAACTCCGTGCTTCTTAATCAGCGCACTGAGAATCTTAATTGCTTCCGTGCGCTTTGCCTCTGAAAGTGCCGGGTATACCACTGCGGTATCGAGTACCTTTCCGGTACCGTCCACAATCGCAACCTTACAGCCCATACGATAACCGGGATCAAGTCCCATCGTCACTTTCCCTTTTACGGGCGGCTGCATCAGAAGCGGTTTTAAATTCAGTGCAAAATTCTGAATGGCTCCTTCACAGGCTGTTTCCGTAAGGGAACTTCTGATTTCATTTTCCATGGAAGGTGCCAAAAGTCTGTCATATCCGTCTTCGATTGCCGCTTTGATAAATCTCTCCGCTTTCGTGCCGGGATTTAATACCTTCTTCTCAATAAGTGCAATTGCCTTCGCACGGTCTGTTTCTATTTTAACTTTTAAAAAGCCTTCCTTTTCCCCGCGGTTTAAAGCAAGCACCTGATGGCCTGCGATTTTATTCACCGGCTGTGTAAACTGATAATACATGCTGTATACGGAATCTTCTTCCTTTGCGGCAGCGGAATTCACAACGGATTCCTTCATCATCAGTACACGAAGCTGCTTTCTTAATTCCGCGCTGTCCGAAATCATTTCCGCAATAATATCGCTTGCTCCCGCGAGAGCATCTTCTGTCGTCTCCACGCCTTTTTCCGCATTGATATATTTTTTTGCTTCCTCTTCCGGTGCCGGACAATTCGGTGCCTGAAGATAGAGAAGCATTGCCAGATTCTCCAGCCCTTTTTCCTTTGCAACGGTAGCTCTGGTTCTTCTTTTCTGCTTATACGGACGATACAGATCCTCTGCTTCGGCAAGGGTTTTTGCATTTTCGATTTCCGCTTTTAATTCGTCTGTAAGCTTTCCCTGTTCTTCAATGCTTTTAATGATTTCTTCTTTTCTCGTTGCAAGATTTCTTAAATATTTCAGACGGTCTTCCAATGCTCTTAAAGACGTATCATCCATCGCCCCGTGGGCTTCTTTCCGGTATCTTGCAATGAAAGGAATTGTGCATCCTTCATCCAGAAGCGCAATTACATTCTCCACGGCTTTCACCGGTTTTCCTATTTCGGCAGCGATAATCTGCGCAATATCATTCATTTCTTTTTACTCACTTTCAAACTGAAGTATTCGAATCACTATTCCTCAACGTACAGATCACCCCAGACCTTCTTCGCAAGATCCTTACACATCTGTATGGTAAATGCGGGATCCTGCCGGTGGATGCTGTTGTAATTCATATCTTCTTCCGTATAATTCTTCAGGTATTTTACATAGATACTTCCGTGTCCGCCGCGCACATCCACATGCGCAACAGTCGGCTCAATTCCGTAACTTTCAATCACAACCTTACCGGAATCATCACGGGTAAGCTCTACCTTAGCCATTCCGCCGACAGCCTGTTCCCCTGTCTTTGCATTCGTGGATCTGGTTCCGGTGATAAAGTTTCCGAGAGAATAATAAACCAGCATCTTATGACCGGTTTCTTCATTCTCATACCATTCGATCGGCTGGATTACGTGAGGATGCGCACCGATGATTAAATCCACATCGCGATCCAAAAACCACTTGCACCACATCTTCTGGTTGTCGGATGCATAGGTCTGGTATTCGTTGCCCCAGTGAATTAATACAACGACAAAATCCGCAACTTCATGTGCTTTCTTGATATTACGGTCCATTAATCCTTCTTCAATCAGGTTAACCGCAAAAGGCATATCATCCGGCATCGGCATTCCGTTTAAGCCGTAGGTATAATTGAGAAGAGCAATCTTCATGCCGTCTTTTTCATAGACGTAAATCTCATCCTGCTGCTCTTTCGTTTCATTAATTCCGAGAACCTTGATATCAGGGAACTGCTTCCAGACTTCCATGGTATGCAGAAGTCCCTGTTTCCACTTATCCATCGTATGATTGGTTGCATGCAAAACCACGTTAAAGCCCGCATCATGAATGGAGGTTGCCAGTTCATCGGCGGTATTAAACATCGGATATCCGGAATAACCGAGATCCGCACCGCCCATCATGATTTCCTGGTTGACGATGGAAATATCCGCAGCCTCAACATCTTCTTTTACATCCGCAAAGATATGGTCATAATTTTTCTGATTACCCGCATCATCTATAAAGCCGCTCTTGGTAACATTCAAATGCATCAGCATATCACCGACCATAATAATGGAAATATGCGGATCCACTTTGCCTTTCTGGGCTGCTTCCAGCGTTGCCCATTCTTCCGGAACCCCCGCAGCCAGAATATTCTGCGGCATTTCGTACTGAATAATGGTTCCTTCCTTCATTGCCATTGCACGGAACGGATTCGGAAATCCCTTTCCGTTAGCCACTCTGACAATTCCAAAGGCAACAAAACCGATAAGAGCAAGCATTAAGGCTAAGAATACGAATGCACGCGGCTGAACGCGAAATCTCTTTCTCCTTCTTCTCCTTCTGATTGCGTTTCTCGAAGAATAGCTGTCTCTTGCATCGATTCTTCCGTAGGAACTGCGTCCCGAAGATTTTCTGCTGTCCGTATTTCTGTTTCCGGAACTGCGACTTAGCGAACTTCTTGAAGAGGTACTTCTGCCGGATGCACTTCTTCCGCTTGTACCTCTTCCCGAAGAACTTCTTGCACTCTCACCTCTTTTGGATGAACTCCTTCCTGATGCACTTCTTCCGGCGGAACTTCTCCCGGATGAACTTCCATGTGCACTGCTTCTTCCGCTTGTACTTCTCCCGGAAGCGCTGCTTCTTCCGGACGAACTTCTTCCGGATGAACTTTTTCTTGGTCTGTCTGAACGATCGGATGTCATATCCCACTCCTATATTAAAAAAAATAACAAAATACTATATATTGTTTTATTAATTCCTGATTTAATTTGTTGTATTTGTTTGACTTTTTCGGTCATTTGTGGCACTTTTGCAGAATTCATCCTGTCTTTCAGGCATCACTGCCACCTGTCAGTACTCTCGTAACACCAATTCGGTAATCCCGGGATTAGTGCCGTTCTCTATCCTCTTTACCTTGGAATTTCGTCCGTAAGAGAACTCATCATAGATCATATTCCGTAGGGAAACTCCTCCGTGATACCCGTGAATCAGACGAAGACGGTAGGTGGAAGATGTGCAACCGCAAAGGGCCCTTTCGATTGCCGAAAGGGCCTCTTCCCTGTTTAATCCGTGTAAATTCAGTTCTATAATACCGCCTGCTGTCATACTGATAAACATTATAACAAAAACCTATTTTCTGGTCCAGGTTTTTGTCTGGTTTGAGGGATTACCGCCCGGCATTCCTCCGGGTCCTCCCGGATTGCCGCCGTTTCCGCGGTTCATATATCCGTCACCCGGGTTGACACGATTTACCCAGCTGTTTCCACCCTGCGGCGCAACACCGGGTCTTTGCTGCATCGGTGCTCCCTGAGGCCGTTGCTGCTGCATTGGTGCTCCCTGCGGACGCTGCTGCATCGGTGCTCCCTGCGGACGTTGCTGCATCGGCGCTCCCTGCGGTCGCTGCTGCATCGGCGCTCCCTGAGGTCGCTGCTGCATCGGGGTTCCCATGGGTCCGAAGCCCTGTCCGTTTTGATATGCTCTCTGCATTGCTGCCTGCTTTTGAGAAGTTTCGTAGGAGCGCTTCTGATTCATCTCGGCAAACAGTGTCGTTGCCTTCGGTGCCTCGTCTTCCTCCTGCTTCTTTGCTTTCTTTGCCGCCTTCTTTGCTGCTTTCTTCGATGCAGGCGCTGCCTCTTCTCCGCCTTCGGCTGCTGCAGCGGTTCCGTCGGAAGATGCGGCAACACCACCGACCGCACCGGCCGTTTCCACACCGCTTACCACTTCTTTTGCTATCTTTGCACGCTCTATGCTTTCTTTATTCTTCTTGTAATCTTCAATTGCAGCCGCTTTTGCGTTGATTTTCTTCTGTAATTTATCCAGTCTTAACAGATGCCATACATCCACATGGAATCTTCGAATGGCGATATCACACAAGAACAGAACCACTGCAAGAAGGAGCAGGATCAGCGTCAGACTGAAACGGTTCTTTACAAACTCCGGAGGATTTAAGAATACTTCTGCCGGGTTCTCTGTAAATGACGCCCCGATTATGGAAGCATAATCATCAAGCAGTGTATTGTTCGGATAGAATCTGTACTCCAGGGAATACTGCATAATTGCAGCCGTGTTGGTACTTCCTACCACCTTTCCGTCTTCTTCCTGCTGTACGTTAATCGAATATACACCCGTGGATTTGGTCTCGAATTCCGCCGAGTATTCACCGGGCCTTGACGGATCCAGCGTAATTTCCTTTACATTTCCTTCATCATCAAAGATCGTTGCCTTGACTTTTGTTCCTGCATCGAACTCTTCCGTGGAGTAATTAATGACTGCCTTAGAGCCCTTCTGGTCCACGGAAACATAGGCACCTTCCATTCCCATATCTTCCGTAACATACTGAAGGATGTTATGCCACAATAACTGATAATTTTCCCAGCCCGAATAGTTGGCCGTCCATTCTCCCGTTGCATCAGTGGTCCAGGCAACCGTTTTACCGAGTCCGTACTGCCAGTATGCAAGAATCGGATCATCATAGGGTGATCTCAGTGCTTCAATACTTCTTTCCTTTGTAGAAGTAGCCACATAACCGAGCAGCGTCGGCATTCCGTCCGTAACCACATCACGAATAATCTGATCGCTTGAGGAAAGAATCGGAACAAATTCCTCATTTACCAGATAGGTATTGGAAGATAAATAAATTTCCTGTGCGAAAATTCTCGGCACGTCGGTATTTAAATCCGTATGGAAATATCTTCCGCCGCAGCTCTCTGCAAGCATGGTAAGAAGTGCATCATTACTTCCGTCACCGACCGATACGCAGGATAATGTAATACCGGAATCGTTAATCGCCTTTATTAAGTCATCGTACATGGTATTTCCGTCCTGACCGTCGGTTAAAAGAATAATATGTTTTACCTTTGCGGAGCATTTGGATAAGTCAAGCGCTGCTGCCGCAACTGCCGGATAAATGCTGGTACCTCCGTCCGGAGCAAGTGAATAAATCGAATCCTTGACCGCTTCCTTATCCGAAACCTTTTCAAGCGGAACAAGCTTCTCATAAGAATCATCAAATGCTATGACACCGACATAATCCTCGCCGTCCCTTAAATTATCTACAGCTGCCGCAGCTGATTCCTTTGCAAGATCCAGGTTGGAAATAATACCGTTTCCGTCCGACATGGAACCGGACTGGTCGATTACCATTTCGATTGCGATGGAAGGAATTTCATTTTCCCCCTTCGGCTCCATATAAACCGGAAGGACCTCTTCCAGCGGTGTATCACGGTATCCGCCGAGAGCATAGCTGTTCGGTCCGCCGGTAGCAACGAAACCGCCGCCGTAATTCTTTACATACTCATCAAGATTGTCTAAGAAACCTTCTCTTAAATCGTCCTTGTAAACATCTACAAATACAATAGCGGAGTACTCTAAGAAATCAGATATCGTCGCAGGCGCACCGCCCGGGGAAACCACATCATACCGTTTTCCGATACTGTCCAGAATTCCCTGCAATTCTCTGGATTTTCCGTTATCGCCTTCTACCAAAAGCACCGGAAGGTTGGTTTCAATATTCGTGTATGCCGAGAATTCGTTGTTTACGGAAACCGTATCCTTTTCCGATTCCACAACGACACGATAGGTCTTTAAACCTTCATCGGACTGCGTATCCTTAAAAATAAACTGGTTCGTGCCTTCCTGAAGATTTACCTTCTGCTGGCCTTTTAAAGTACGGCCGGAATATAATTTCACGATAGCGGGAGAAGCAACGTTACTTTCCACCTCAACCGTGATGCTGAAATTTTCCCCGACTCCCACTTCCTGCGGAACGGTTACGTTTGCAACGTAAACTTCTTCGGATACATTTTCTTCGAGTCTTTTAATCTCAAAATCAACGCCGGAAGCAATGACTGCAGATGCAGTCGTATTCAGGCTTCCTTCATTTTCATTTCCGTCGGTAATAAGAACAATACGCTTTGCACTGTCTTCAGGCATCTGGGCCAGTGCCATATTTACGGCATCCTCTAAGTTTGTCGCCTGCGTATTGACTTCCGTCATCAGACCGGAGAACGTAACGTCCTTCGAGATAAACTGCTCCACTCTCGAATCGCCGCCGAATGCAATGACTCCGACGTAATCATGCCTTCCTTTTGTTTTGATGGCATCCGAAATATAAGTGGTTACTTCATCCTTCCGCTCTTTTACGGAATCGGAAACATCCACCAAAAATATTGTCGTAACGTCTTTTCCGACAATTTTAAACGTGATTCCGGAAAGTGCTAAAACAAGAAGGGCTGCCACAATAAAACGGACAAAAATCCGGCTCACCTTCTGTGCCATGTTCCTGGAATACATAAATTTCATTGATACGATGAGTGCTGCAATAATCACAGGGAGAATTAACAGTACCCATGGATGTTGAAACGAAATATTCATATCCTCTTCCTACTTCCGTAAATATGCAATCCATTCCACTCCCAAAAGAAGCAGAATCAGTACAATTACTATGTTCTTTAAATCCAGATCCGC
>CADANR010000096.1 GCA_902789265.1 uncultured Lachnospiraceae bacterium
ATTTAAACCGGTTTCCCGGGTTTAAACCATTGTAATTTTTTAATTGTTTGTCAATTGACTTCTTTCGATTCCTCGGTTGCGAATTTCGGATTCCCGTATTTTTTCTTAAGTCTTAAAATACTTAATTTACATTCTCCCGCATGTTTGCGAAGGACTGCGGAAGGTCTTCCTTCCTCTTTCAGATTCGGTGTCTGCGGAGTTCCGATAATAATTCTCGTAAAATGAAACGGTTTCATTTTATTGTCGATACAGATCGGAACAATCGGTACGCCGGACTGTTTTGCAAGCATCAGAAAGCCGGGCTTGAATTCCAGCATATTTCCGTCCTTACTGGTATGTCCTTCCGGAAAGAAATAAATGCTTCTGTTCTTTTCAAGTGCCTCCACTCCTTTAAAAATCCAGGAAGTATCCATCTGTTCACGATCTATCGGAATATAACGGAGATTCCGGAACAGCCAGTTGAGAGACTTCTTTTCATACCAGTCCTTCCCGACAAAAATATAAACATTATATCTTGTAAGAAGGGAAGTCATGTAAAGTCCGTCGGAATATCCCGTATGATTGGAATAGACCAGGCAGGGTTTCTTTAAAACCTTAATGGTTGCTTCTTTATTCTCCCAGATAATCCTGGTCGGATAAATCAGACGAAGTACCGGAATTGCGATACAATATATGATTTTTACCACTACTTTTATGAGTGGTTCCATACACGTTTCTTCCTTTTCGTTTTCTGTTTCGGTTTAATCTAATTTCCCGTAAGGGCCGACTCCCGGCTCATCCCAGTTCATGTTAATTGCCTGTGCAAAGGTGTTATGTCCAAGCATCGGAACTTCAAGCTTTTTCATCGTTTCATCCGAAATACAGCCGTTTATAACAAATTCCTTTCCTGCATCCGTAAATTTACCAAGATAACGGTTCACTTTATTTTCAAAAGTTTTCTCGGCAAGCATTCCGCCCTGGGGTGCTGTAATTAATGTGTATCCGTTTGGTCCGCAGATTCTGTCAAACTGAAGTCTTACGGAATCGTAGCAATCCACGGTCTCTTCATATCCGCAGGCGGAAATCAGAACAAGTTTCTTTTGCATCAGTTCCGGGAAACGCATTTCGTGAAGAAATCTTCCGGTGGACTCATCTCCGTTTACGGCACGATATTCCGATACAAAACAGATCATACGGTCCATGAATGCCTTTAATTTGGAAGGCAGTCCGAAGAAGTAAAGCGGGAAACATTCAATGATTACATCACTTTCCATGATCTTCTCACGAATTTCATCCATGTCATCATGAATCACACATTTTCCTTTTGAATTCTTCCAGCAGCAAAAACATCCGTGACAGTGATCGATGTTCTTATCTTTCAAAAACACCTCTTCTACAACAGTGTCATTCTCTCCGTTTTGCTCAATCATACCCTGCACAAAAGCACGGGCTATTTTAAGTGAAGAACTCGCGTTTCCGCGTAAGCTTCCGTTTATCAGTAAAATACGCATTTTTTCACCCTTTCTTGCCAACAATATCTTGCCAAAAATCAACATTATCCACAACATACACACAAAGTGAAATTGCATAAAAATTAGGCACTCGCTGTTCGAGTGCCTAAACATTATGTAAACTATTATTAAATTTTTATTATCAATTCTTCTTTTTCTGACTTCCGTTTGCCATATTGTGAAGAATATGCTCGGCCACTCCGTCCATCATGACAATTGCCTGTTCCATCGTCTTCGCAGGATCGTCCCCTCTTTTTCCGCGAATCCAGTCCACCGTCGTTTCCGAAAACATCTTTGCAAAAAGGTATGCCGCATTATCCCTTTGTTCCCTGGTAAGCGTAATTCCTTCTTCCCGGTACATTTGATCCACGTAGCGGTCAATCTGTCTTCTGGCCGGCTGATAGGCTAAATCAAGCATATAATCGCCGAATGCATCACGTCCCATGGACTGGTAGAGATTTTTGATAAAAATCTCATTCTTTTTTGCATACTGTCCCATAAAACGAAGACTGGAAATCCAGCCGTTTTCCTCCAAAAACATACTATCCGGAAACAGCTTTTCGGATTTCGAATAAATCAGTTCCTCCATCAGGGAATACACATCCTGAAAATAATAATAGAATGTGTTTCTGTTGATTCCGCAGTGTTTCGAAATCATCGTGACCGAAATCTTCTCAATCGGAACCGTCTGGGAAAGTTCTATGAAACTGTCAATGATTGCCTTTTTGGTAAACTGGCTCATGGTCTTCTCCGTTTCTGATTATATTAATAAATTTCTGCGTAAGCAGAATTATTTCCTTATGTGAGCCTGCGCATATATGAAAGGGGGATTCTCCCGTTTGGAAGAATCCCCTGTAATATCCAGTTTAGAATGAACCATAGGGCCTGGAAAGCTCTGCTCCGCATGCAACACAGAATACATCATCATCACGGATGGGTTCTTTACAGAACGGGCACTTTCTCTTGGATTCGCTTCCTGCCATACCGAAATCAAACTTACCGGAACCGCCCGTATGGAAGGTCTTGCCGAAATTCGGGTGCTCTGTATGGGTTTCAAGCTGAGAAGCCGATGTCGGAGGTGCCGTATAACCGTTTGAACTCGGATGGTATTTCGCACCGCCGAAGGAACCGCCGCCGAAGGAGCCGCCACCGATTGTATTTCCTTCATAGGAGCTGCCGCCGATTGTATTTCCTTCGAACGCGCCTGAACCGAAGCCTCCGGTCGCACCGATGGCGAATAATCCGCCGCCGTCCGCTCCGCCTTCACCGAGTTTCGGTAAAGGAGTATTGTTTGCAAAAGGATCGCTTCCGTAAGAACTTGTATTTACTGACGTTGGATCCACATAACCGCCGATATTGCCGACACTTCTGCCGACCTTTACACCGGTAGAACCGCCGCCCATATAAGCACCGGAACCAAGTCTGCTTCCGCCGTATGCTCCGCTGATTGCTTCCGATTTCTCACTTGCTCCGTAATTTGCAGACTGATAAGGAGATGAATCATACCCTGTTGTCTGGTAAATGGACCCTGCCTGAGAGCTCTGGGAATAAGAATCCGTGTATCCCGACTGCTCATATCCGCCCTGATCGTAGGACTGCTCGTATCCGTCCTGATCGTAGGACTGGTCATATCCGCCCTGATCGTAGGACTGGTCATATCCGCCCTGATCATAGGACTGGTCATATCCGCCCTGATTATAGGACTGGTCATATCCGTTCTGCTCGTATCCGGACTGCTCATAGGAAGTCTGCTCATACTGAGATTCCTCGTACTGAGGTTCTTCATATTGCGGCTCTTCATACTGCGGTTGCGGTTCCTCATAATGAGAGATATTCTGTGCGGCAGTATACTTTTTATCCTCATGATAGAACGGAGAACGATATTCTGCAGCGGATACTTCCTGCTCTTCCAATAACGGCTCTTTCAAACCGTAATTTACATTCGGAGCAGTACTTCTCGGTGTAAACAAAGAAGTAATGGATGCATCCGGTGTATGGTTTTCCTCTTCCTTGAAGGAAGTGGGTTCTTTTCCGTAATCCAGGTTTGCTGCGGTACTTCTCGGTGTAAACAGTGTGGAACCGGTGGAAAGTTCCTCATGCGCAAATTCCTGATTGTGCTCTTTTCTTTCCTCTTCCATGTATTCCGTAGTTCCGTATCCTAAGTTCGGAGCCGTGCTTCTCGGTGTAAACAGAGTGGATCCGGTGTTTAAATGACCGGTCGGCTCGTGCTCTTTTCTTTCAAACTCAGTATACTCGCTTGTACCATAAGCAAGATTCGGTGCAGTACTTCTCGGGGTAAATAAAGTGGATCCCGAACTCGGAGCCGGTGCCGAACTACGATCGTTTTTATTGAATTTCGCACTTCCGGCCTGGCTGTAATCAACATTTGTTTCACCATGGGAACGTCCGATTAAGAAATCTGCGGTTTCCGCACCGCCTGTAGCGGTATACTCTGTATTGGAAGGAGCTGCTTCTTTCGACATTCTGGAACTTGCAGTTCCTGCCGTCTGTGTGGAGCCGGAGCTGAAAACATCAATCCTGTTCGAATAAGAACGTGTCGGTTCGCTGTATGTTTGTTCCGGTTCGGAATAAGACGTCTCAGGTACGCTGTAAGCCGAAGCACTTGTCTGTTCAGTATAGCTCGGTGCAGGTGCCGGTGTCGGAGCAGGTGCAGGCGAAGACGTAAACTTCGGAGCACTGTAACTCGGAGCAGCCGCAGGCGCCGGTGCAGGTGCGGGTGTTTCGGGTGTTTCCTCCGGTTTCGAAGTATATTTCGGTGTCTTCTTGGTAAAGCTCATCTTTGCCTTCGGCTTATAATCGCCCAAGTCGTCTTCACCCGGAGCACCAAAGCCGCCTCCGGCGGGTTTCTTCTTTTTCATATTCTTCAGATTGATGGAGGTAAGGCCTTCATTCTGCTTCTTATTCTTTCTGAAACGAACAAGGAAATAAATACCGGCCGCAATTGCTACTGCTGCAACCGCACCTACCGGAATATAGAATGTAAAATCAAAGAATTTCACTTCATAGCTGACACTCTGTTCGTTTCCGGTAAGAATTCCCAGAAGATCAAGTTCAACTTTATTTTCACCGATTTTATTACCGTTTGTAGAAGAAACGGCAGCCGGTGTTGTAATGGTGAGGTGGGAAATCAGTTCACCGCTGTTGGCACTCTGCAACTCTTCTGCCATTAAATGACCGGTTCCTCTGAAATCCAGCTTAATGGTTCTGTTTCCGAACAACCCCTTATCCTGATAGGAAACATCCGCATATTGACCATAAAGGTCATTCAGTGCTCCCTGGATTTCTTTCTTGGAAACTTCCTTGGTAAGTCTGACGCCCATGTAATCCGTTCCGTCAAGCTGATAGTCCACATATTCTTTTTTCCAGTCGAGTACCTTCTGGAAGCGGCTGTCCTTTTCAACGGCATCATAGAAATTGGTCGGCATACCGTAAATATCCGATACCTGTTCTGCCGTCATCAATACTTCCGCTGTAAGTGTAGCCTTTCCGTTTCTTTTAATATCTACATTTGTTTCGGTTCTCATACAGGAACTGAATACAAATGCAACGCATATCGCAATCAAAAGAATGGAAAGTCGTTTTACAATTCTCTTTTTCATTTAAGTTTATCTCCCAACCCCAGTTTATTCGGTTATGCCGAGCGCTCCAGCAATATCTTTCTTCATTTCGATTACCGCTTCTCTTGCCGCATCCGCATAATTATTCTCGGAATATTTCTCTTTATATTTATCGCTCTGATATGCGGCAATAATTCCTCTGGAGGAATTTACAATGGCACCGGTTCCGTCCTCTTTAAAGAAGTGAACCAAATCTGCACCCTTTCCTCCCTGTGCACCGTATCCGGGAACAAGAATTAAACTGTTCGGCATAATATCGCGAAGAATCTTTCCCATTTCGGGATAGGTTGCTCCGACTACAGCACCGACATAACTGTATTTCTCACCCATACAGTCACGTCCCCATTCATCCACTTTCTGTCCGACAATTTCATAAAGCGGGCGATTGTCCGCATCTGCAATCGGGCGGTCCTGGAATTCACCGGAACTCGGATTCGAGGTTTTTACCAATACAAAAATTCCCTTCTTCTCTTCTTTGCAGACATCAATAAAGGGCTTTACGCCGTCTGTTCCGAGATAGGGATTCACGGTTACAAAATCTTCATCAAACGGTGCAAAAGAAGCGTTTCCGACGGAAACCTTTCCGATATGTCCCACTGCATATGCCGTGGAGGTGGATCCGATATCGCCTCTTTTGATATCACCTATCACAACGAGACCTTTGGATTTACAATAATCAACTGTTTTCTTATAGGCAATCATGCCTTCGATTCCGAACTGCTCATACATTGCAATCTGAGGTTTTACTGCAGGAATCAGGTCATAAACCGCATCCACGATACCTTTGTTATACTGCCAGATTGCTTCTCCTGCCCCCTGCAGGGTTTCTCCGTAAACAGAGAATGCATTTTCCTTAATAAATCCGGGAATAAACTTCATGGTGGGGTCCAAACCTACCACAATCGGAGCATTCTTTTTCTGAATTTCTTTTACCAGTCGATTAATCATCCTACTATCTCCATTCTATTTTTTCACATACATTACTATTTTATACTTTTTGTTTCATGAGGGCAATTATCTTTTTGTGATTCTTACAATTTATTGATATTGTCAAAAATCACTTCCGTTTTTTATCGCTTTCATACAAAACATTGCTTTCATACAAAAGGGAGTACCAATCGGTACTCCCTTCGGAATGCATTTATTATGTTCCTCCGGAGCTTTTGCTCCCATAATAAACTTTTCGGCTATATGAATGAATTTTATACGGTAACGGCTGATTTCTCTTCCACGTATTTCTTAATGTTGGAGACATTTACGTATTTCTCAAAGGAATCACCGTTTACGACTACAAGCGTAGGTGCCTGCATAATTCCGTATTTCTGAACAAGTTCTACATTTTCTGCCGCATCCAGCACTACATACTGCTCATTCTTTAAATATTCCTTGGCAAGTTTGCAGTTCGGACAGGTTGCGGTTACGAAAAGATACATAATGTTCTCGGGGCTTGCGATGTCCACCTTAACCTTGTCGCCTTCGCTCTTTACGGTAACAACCTTGCTTACGCTTTCTTTTCTTTCGGAATTCTCGATATCATATTCGGTACGGTTCTCGAATTCCTGTAATTTACCGTCATTCCAGTTCTGAACCGGTCTGTAATATCCGGTGATACGGCTGTAAACCTCGGTTTTTGCTCCGCAGGTCGGACAGGTATACTGCTCTCCTGCAAGATATCCGTGCTCACGGCAGATGGAATAGGTCGGAGACATAGTATAGTAAGGAAGCTTGTAATTCTCAGCAATGGAACGAACCAGTTTCTCAGCTGCCTTCCAGTCCGGAAGCTTCTCTCCTAAGAATGCGTGGAATACGGTACCGGAGGTATAAAGTGTCTGCAGTTCATCCTGGATATCCAATGCATCGTAAATATCGGTTGTATAATCAACAGGAAGGTGGGAGGAGTTTGTATAATACGGAGTATCTCCGGGCTTTCCTGCGGTCTTGATGTTCGGCCAGCGCTTTCTGTCATGCTCTGCAAGACGATAAGCGGTACTCTCTGCGGGAGTTGCCTCCAGATTATAAAGATCGCCGTACTGTTCCTGATAATCGGAAAGACGCTCTCTCATGTGATTTAAAACCTTCTTTGTGAATTCTTGGGTCTTCTCGCTGGACATATCGGAACGTAACCAGTTTGCATTTAAGCCTACTTCGTTCATACCAACGAGTCCGATGGTGGAGAAATGATTATCAAAGCTTCCCAGATATCTCTTGGTGTAAGGATATAATCCCTCTTCCAGTAATTTGGAAATAACGCCTCTCTTAATCTTTAAGCTTCTTGCTGAAATATCCATCATGCGGTCAAGGCGCTTGAAGAATTCTGCCTCATCTGCGGACAGATATGCGATTCTCGGCATATTGATGGTAACAACGCCTACGCTTCCGGTTGACTCACCGGATCCGAAGAATCCGCCGGATTTTCTTCTTAACTCTCTTAAA
>CADANR010000097.1:0-4524 GCA_902789265.1 uncultured Lachnospiraceae bacterium
GAGCTTTGATGGTGTGGAATATCCTCGATCAGAACCGCTTTGTTGTAAGGAAGAAGGAAATCCGTACGGAGAAACTGAAAGCGGGAGAATCTTTCCGCTTTGTTTTCGTGACCGATTTACATTCCAAGAAATTTGCGGGAAACAATAAAACGCTGCTTAAGGCAATTCGGAAATGCAATCCGGATTTCATTCTCTGCGGCGGGGATATGATGACCGCACATCCGGGAAAAGACAACAGTGTTGCGGTTTCTTTCTTAAGAAAACTATCGGAAGAGTATAAGATATATTATGCGCTCGGGAATCATGAATACCGCTCAAGACTGTATCCCGAAACATACGGCGAGATGTTTGATGAATTCATTGATGCAATTGATTGCGGGAATATCACGTTCCTGGATAACGAATCCGTGAAACCCGGTAGTCTGCCTGTATGTATTAAGGGTCTTACAGTTGACAGGGATTACTATAAGCGGTTTACCAAATTACATATGCCGTCCGATTATATAGAGAGTCAGGTCGGGGCAGTTGAGCCGGAAGAGTATACCATTTTGCTGGCTCACAATCCGGAATACGGGGAAGAGTATTTTGAATATGGTGCGGACTTATTCTTATCCGGTCATCTGCACGGCGGAATCATCCGTCTGCCGTATTTAGGCGGCGTGGCATCCCCATCCTTCCATCTGTTTCCGAAATACAGCGGAGGACTGTATCAGTGCGGGGATAAGTACGGATATGTATCCTGCGGTCTCGGAACGCATACCGTACCGATGCGTTTGAATAACCCGGGCGAGGTAACGTGTATTACAGTTACGGGAAATAATAATCAAAAGAAATAATCAGGACTAAGATACCTTTTATAATAAATCTGTTACGGATTAACCATTTAGGAGAATACATGGCAATACCGGTAAAACTGGAGGTGTTTGAAGGTCCCCTGGACCTTCTCCTTCATTTAATCGAAAAGAATAAAGTGGATATTTACGACATTCCGATCAGTCTAATTACCGAGCAGTATCTGGAATATGTACGGAATATGCCGAAGGAAGATTTAAATGTCGTCAGCGAATTTCTCGTGATGGCGGCAACTCTTCTTGATATCAAATGCAAGTTAAAGGACATGCAGATGGGAACCGAACGGTATATTTATAAAAAGCCGACTATCCCGAAGGAAGTACAAAGCTACAAGGCACCGATTGATTATGAAACACTCGTGGGTGACAATACGCTTCAGGCACTGAATGATTTATTCAAGGTCATCATGAAACGGAATGAAGAGAAGATTGACCCCATTCGAAGCGGCTTCGGTAAAATCCAGAGAGAAGAAGTCGATCTTGACAAAAAACAGCTTGAGGTATGTGCTTATATCGAAAGCCATAAGAAGTGTTCGTTTACGGATCTTCTATCGAAGCAGAAGAGCAAGATGGATACCATCGTAACCTTCTTAATCGTTCTGGAGCTTATTAAGGTAGGCAGTATCGATGTGCATCAGGATGCGACATTTTCGGACATCGAGATTACCTATAAGGCACCGTTTGTAAGAATCGAACTCAGCTAATTTTATATATCGGAGAAAGAATATGGATTTAAAGAGATTACAGGCAAGCATAGAAGCCATTCTTTTTGCAAAAGGGGAATCGGTTGAAATTTCTGATATCGCTACCGCGCTGGAATGTGAAGAGGCGCAGGTACGTGAAGCAATTGACAATTTAAAAACCGCATACGGCAAATCGGACCGCGGCATTCAGCTTGTGGAACTGGAAAGTGCCGTTCAGCTTCGCACGAAAGAAGAGTTTTATGACGAACTGATCAGGATTACAACCGTTCCGAAAAAGCAGACACTGACAGATGCGGCGCTGGAAACCCTTTCCATTGTGGCATACAAGCAGCCGGTAACACGTCTTGACGTGGAAAAAATCAGAGGCGTCAACTCCGACTCGCCCATGAACAAACTCGTGGAATACGGACTGATTAAAGAAGTCGGAAGACTGGATGCACCCGGAAGACCTTTGCTTTTCGGGACGACGGAACAGTTCCTTCGAAGTTTCGGAGTGAAATCCATCGAGGATCTGCCGGAGATGAATCCCGACATTCTGGAGGATTTCAAGGCACAGGCCGAGAAAGAGATTCAGATTAAACTGGACATATAAATTTTCAACAAAAAAAGTACAAAACAAACGCAAAAAATGTAATATCTGGAAAAATCTTTAAAATAGGAGAAAAACCGAAATTTCTCCTATTTTTTTTGATTTTTTTGTGTTATAGTTTAATTTGAGTGTGTTTGGGTTTATTGACGACAAACACAACATTACGTATCAAATTTTTTTAAATATACATGGAGGTTTTCAAAATGAGTACTGTTTCTACTAGTGCAGCGAGATCAAGAATCGAAGCATTACTTGATCCAAACAGTTTCGTTGAAATCGGCGCACTGGTTTCCGCCAGAGCAACCGATTTTAATCTGAAACAGATTGATACTCCGTCCGACGGTGTCATCACCGGATACGGAACTATCAATGACAACCTGGTTTATGTATACAGCCAGGATGCGTCCGTTTTAGGAGGAACCGTAGGAGAGATGCATGCCCGTAAAATTGTCAATCTTTACGATATGGCAATGAAGATGGGAGCACCTGTAATCGGATTAATCGATTCTGCGGGACTCAGACTTCAGGAGGCAATGGATGCCTTAAACGGATTCGGAGAAATTTATTTAAAAGCAAGCCTGGCATCCGGTGTGATTCCCCAGGTAAATGCAATTTTCGGAACCTGCGGCGGCGGACTCGCAATTCTTCCCGCAATCTCCGATTTCACTTTCATGGAAGAGAAGAATGCCCATCTCTTCGTGAATTCTCCCAATGCACTGGAAGGAAACAGCACAGAGAAATGCGATACTTCCGATGCGAAGTTCCAGTCTGAAGAATCAGGTATCGCTGATTTCGTAGCAGACGAAGCTTCTATTTTCGATTCCATTCGTGAACTTATTTCTTACCTTCCCGCAAACAATGAAGAGGAAGCAGAAGAAGTTGCAACCAACGATTCCTTAAACCGCGCTTGCGATGTAATCGGAACCGGCTACAAGGATGCAGCTTTGGCATTCTCCGACATTGCAGATGATCATGCATTCCTGGAAGTTAAGAAGAATTACGGAAAAGAGATGGTAATCGGATTCATCAAATTAAACGGTCTTACCGTAGGATGTGTCGGAAACAGATCCGTATCCTACGATTCCGAAGGAAAAGAAGCAGAGAAGTTCGATGAAGTTCTTTCCGTAAACGGATGCGTAAAAGCAGCTGAATTCATCAATTTCTGTGATGCATTTTCCATCCCCGTATTATCCTTAACCAATGTAAAAGGTTATGTTGCATGCAAGTGTGCAGAAAAGAGAATTGCAAGAGCAGTCTCCAAGCTTACTTATGCATTTGCAAATGCATCCGTTCCCAAGGTAAACGTTATCATGAAGGAAGCTTACGGAAGCGCATATGTTTCCATGAATTCCAAGGCTATCGGCTGTGACGTTACATTCGCATGGGAAGATGCAAAAATCGGTACAATGGATGCTTCCATTGCTGCCAAGATTATGTATGACGGCGAAGGTGCTGACGTGATTAACGGAAAAGCAAAAGAGTATGCAGAACTTCAGGATTCCGCTATGAGCGCAGCGAAGAGAGGATATGTGGATTACATTATCACTCCCGCAGATACAAGAAAGTATGTAATCGGCGCATTCGAGATGCTTTATTCCAAGCGCGAGGATCGTCCGGCAAAGAAACACGGCACAGTTTAAAAGAAAGGCGGATTCATTTATGAAAAAACAGATTACCATTCTGTGCTGTGCCTTATCATTGATCCTGTTATTTACCGGCTGTTCCAAAAAGGAAAAAACCATTCCGGATATTGACCGCGAACAGATTAAAAACAACATTGAAGTCATGGTTGACCAGATTGTTGCGGATCTTCCGGATGAAGAAGCAAATGGTACGGTTACCTATTATGACCAGGCTTATTACAACGGACAGCTTAGCTTAGACCGTAAGCAGTGGGCAGAAAAACAGGAAATTTTAAAAAGCCAGCACGAGCTTGAATTCAAATCCCAGGCAGTATACAGCAAAGCAATTGAGTCATACTTAAAGGGAAAAGAAGACGGCGGAAACGTAAGAGAAATTAATTTTGACACCTTTAAAATCTCCTTCGGAAAAGAAGGCGGTTATGAAGTAACGGTGGATTTGATCTGCGATAAGAAGAATACCCAGATGGCACTTTCCTATAATACGGAAATGCAGATTACCAACGCAGCATTCAATGTACAGTACACCACCGCAGAGAATCTTCAGAAAGCAGCGTTAAATACCTTACTTGGTATGGGTACCGTATTTGTTATCCTGATTCTGATTTCTCTGATTATTTCCTTATTCGGTATCTTCCCGAAACTGGAAGCAAACAAGAAAGCAAAACAGGCTGCAAAGGATGCGGAGAAGAAAGCGGCAGCAGCACCTGCGGCACCGGTTGCACCGGCAGCAGCACCTG
>CADANR010000097.1:4571-12311 GCA_902789265.1 uncultured Lachnospiraceae bacterium
AGAAGCATTCGCAAATCGACTAAATGGCAGAGAGCATAAGATCAGGAGGATTTTAAAATGAAAAATTATACCATTACCGTAAACGGAAACGTATATGACGTTGTAGTAGAAGAAGGAGCAACAAGCGGAGCACCCGCTGCAGCAGCTCCCGTAAGAAAGGCAGCTCCGGCAGCAGCACCTGCAGCTCCGGCAGCAGCACCCAAGGCAGCTTCCGCAGGTGCAGGCAGCATCAAGGTTGAAGCAGGCGCAGCAGGAAAGGTTGTAAGAATTGAAGCAAGTGTAGGAACCGCAGTAAAGAAAGGTGATGCAGTTGTTATCATCGAGTCCATGAAGATGGAAATCCCTGTAGTAGCACCCGAAGACGGTACCGTAGCAAGCATTGACTGTGCAGCCGGCGATTCCATTGAGGCAGGCGCATTACTCGCTACTTTGAACTAATTGATTTCGTTATCGGTTTAGACTACTAATAGGAGGTTATAGTTTACGATGAGCTATATTATTGATACGTTAAGTAATTTGCTTCATCAGACTGCTTTCTTTAACCTGACCTGGGGAAATTACATCATGATTGCCGTTGCGTGTGTTTTCCTTTATCTGGCGATTAAGAAAGAGTACGAGCCGCTTCTTTTGGTACCGATTGCATTCGGTATGCTGCTCGTAAATATCTATCCCGATATCATTGCTCCCTGGAGTGATGAGTCGGCAGGCGGATTACTTTATTATTTCTACATCCTGGACGAATATGCAATCCTGCCGTCCCTGATTTTCATGGGTGTCGGTGCGATGACAGACTTCGGTCCTTTGATTGCGAATCCCAAGAGCTTTTTACTTGGTGCATCCGCACAGTTCGGTATTTACATGGCTTACTTCGGAGCCATCCTTTTAAACCAGACTCCCTGGTTTGAGTTTAACGATAAAGCGGCAGCAGCCATCTCCATTATCGGTGGTGCTGACGGCCCGACTTCCATTTTCCTTGCAGGAAAACTCGGTCAGACCGCACTTCTCGGACCTATCGCAGTAGCAGCTTATTCCTACATGTCCTTAGTTCCGATTATCCAGCCGCCTATCATGAAATTACTTACAACCGAGAAGGAAAGAAAAATCAAAATGGAGCAGCTTCGTCCTGTATCCAAATTAGAGAAAATCCTTTTCCCGATCGTTGTTACCATCGTTGTATGTTTGATTCTTCCGACCACGGCACCCCTTATCGGTATGCTGATGCTCGGTAACTTATTCCGCGAGTCCGGTGTTGTAAAACAGCTTACCGAGACTGCATCCAACGCACTTATGTACATCGTAGTAATTTTACTCGGTACCTCCGTTGGTGCAACGACTTCCGCGGAAGCATTCCTTAATATGAACACCATCGGTATCGTAGTACTCGGACTTGTAGCGTTCTCGTTCGGTACGGCCGCGGGTGTCATATTCGGAAAGATCATGTGTGTTGTCACGAAGGGTAAGGTTAACCCGCTAATCGGTTCCGCCGGTGTATCCGCGGTTCCCATGGCTGCCAGAGTTTCTCAGAAAGTCGGAGCAGAAGCGGATCCTACGAACTTCCTTTTAATGCATGCGATGGGACCGAACGTTGCAGGTGTTATCGGTACTGCGGTTGCTGCCGGAACATTCATGGCGATTTTCGGTATTGTATAAAAAGATAATAATGCCTGCAGAACTCCGTCGGAGTTCGGATGCAGCGGCAACTCACTCCGCAGGAGTCTGACAGGCATTTTCGGATATTTACTAACTTATAAATGGAGGATTAAGAAATGGCAGATACAGTTAAAAAGCCGATTAAAATTACAGAGACCGTCCTTCGTGACGCTCATCAGTCGTTAATCGCAACCAGAATGCCGACCGAAGTAATGCTTCCCATTATTGAGACGATGGACAAAGTCGGATATCACTCCGTAGAGTGCTGGGGTGGTGCGACATTCGATGCTTCCCTTCGTTTCTTAAAAGAAGATCCCTGGGACAGACTTCGTAAATTAAGAGATGGTTTTAAGAATACCAAATTACAGATGTTATTCCGTGGTCAGAATATTTTAGGATATCGTCCTTATGCAGATGACGTGGTTTATGCTTTCGTTGAGAAATCCATTGCAAACGGTATCGATATTATCCGTATTTTTGACTGCCTGAATGACCTTCGTAACTTACAGGCTGCAGTAGATGCAACCAACAAGATTAAGAAGCAGGAAGGCAGAGGCCATGCGCAGATTGCTCTTTCCTACACACTCGGTGATGCATATACCTTAGAGTACTGGGCAAACACTGCAAAGCAGATTGAGGAGATGGGTGCGGATTCCATCTGTATCAAGGATATGGCAGGTCTTTTACTTCCTTATACCGCTGCAGAATTAATCAAGGCAATGAAGGAAAATACAAACCTTCCGATTCAGCTGCACACCCACTATACTTCAGGTGTTGCTTCCATGACCCAGTTAAAGGCAGTAGAAGCAGGTGTTGACGTAATCGACTGTGCAATTTCTCCTTTCGCACTCGGTACTTCCCAGCCCGCTACCGAAGTTATGGTTGAGACCTTCAAGGGAACTCCTTATGATTCAGGTCTGGATCAGAAGATTCTTGCGGAAATCGCAGATTACTTCCGTCCTTACAGAGAAGAGTGTCTGGCAAGCGGACTTATGAATACCAAGGTTTTAGGCGTAAACATCAAAACCTTACTTTATCAGGTACCCGGCGGTATGCTTTCCAACATGGTTAGCCAGTTGAAAGAACAGCATGCAGAAGACCGTTACAACGACGTGCTTGAAGAAATCCCGAGAGTACGTAAGGACTGCGGTGAGCCGCCTTTGGTTACTCCTTCTTCACAGATTGTCGGAACACAGGCAATCTTCAACGTATTAATGGGTGAGCGTTATAAGATGGCTACCGGCGAGTTCAAGGATCTCCTTCGCGGTAACTACGGTCAGACCGTTAAGCCGATGGATCAGGCCGTAATTGACAAGGTTATCCCCGGAGAACCCAGATCTACCGCAAGATCTGCAGAGGCAACCGGACATACCGAACCCGAACTTGAGAAGATTGAGGCTGAGATGAAGGAATGGAAGCAGCAGGACGAGGATGTATTGTCTTATGCATTATTCCCTCAGGTTGCTACCGACTTCTTCAAATATCGTATGGCTCAGCAGGAAAAGATTGACCTTTCTAAAGCAGATACAAAGAACGGAGCTTATCCCGTTTGATAAGCAATAAAAATGACCGACAGTATTGAAGATTCATTTTTCAAAACAAATATACGGAAATCCCCTGTGTTACGGCAGGGGGTTTCTGTTCTTATCGGAGGAAATGCAGATGAAATCCTTGGCTTTTCACAGAGAACAGGGACCGTCAATTCGATTCTTAAATCTTATAATGTTGGCAGCGGCGCTGGTTATTTCGGGGATTCTTTCCTGGGCTATGACACGAACCACGCAACTGTATAATAAGTCGCACGAAGTGACCCAGAATCTGATTCAGCTTGAGGAGAACAGCAGCGATTTAATGGAAGCTTCGGATTATTTAACGGAGCAGATCAGAGCGTTTGTGGTTACCGGGGAGAAACGTTTCCTGGACAATTATTTCGAAGAAGCAAACGTTACAAAACGCAGGGAAAAGGCGCTTGATACATTAAAGAACAGCAATGAAGAAAGCGTGTCATATCAGAATCTTTTAAATGCCATGTATAATTCCAAAGAACTCATGTATACGGAATATTACGCGGCCAGACTGGCAGTTGAAGGATACGGATATGATATTAACGATTATCCCGAAGAAATACAAAACGTAAAACTGAAGGGGCCGGATTCTGCGTTAAGCCCTGAAGAGAAACTGGATGCGGCGGAGGATATGCTGTTTGATGAAGCGTATTTCCTGAAAAAAGACAGTATTCGTGAAAATACCGATAACTGTATAAGCTTACTGGAAAAAGAAATGGCAGGTCGTCAGCTGGATGCGGCAAAAAGGCTGAAAAGACAGGTTTTTGTGGAACATACTCTGACCGTTATTCAAATTGTGATAACCATCCTGATTGTACTTCTGACTGCACTTCTGGTTATCATTCCTTTACATGAAGCAGTTGAGAAAATCCGGAATGAGAGTGACATTAATTTAAAAGGTGCCTATGAAATCCGTTTCCTGGCAAAGACTTATAATTTAATGTACCGTACAAACCTTGAGAATAAGGAAAAACTGAGTTATGCGGCTACTCATGATAAACTTACCGGACTTTATAACCGCAGAGGGTATGATTATCTGATCAGGAATCTGGATATGGAAACCTCCACACTTTTAATTATCGATCTTGATGATTTTAAAAAGGTGAATGATACTTACGGTCACGATACCGGTGACAAGGTTTTAACCAAAGCGGCGAATACCATTTACAACAGTTTTCGGAATCAGGATTACGTCTGCCGAATCGGCGGTGATGAATTTGCGGTTGTCATGGTTCATTCCAATTCGGCTCTTAAGGAACTGATTGCAAGAAAAGTTGAATTAATGAATGAAAAAATGAAAGAGGAGTCCGGGCAGGTTCCTGCGGCTTCGCTTTCGGTGGGAGTGGCATTCGGAGAGAGCGGAAAACTTGTGGATGAGATTTTTAAGGATGCGGACACCGCACTCTACGAAGCAAAGAAAAACGGAAAAGGAAGAGTATTTTTTTCCAAAGTATAAATCAGTATTCCGCAGACCGGATACGACATTGTCGTTCCGGTCTTTTTTTTGATTAGGATAGATTTGTTCCATTTTTTACAGAATATTTTATATCGGATAAAGACAGATTATTGCATAATTAATAATAGTTAATTCAGTATAAAGCAGGTATTTTGCAGGGAGGATTTATCTTATGGAAAATTTTAATTTTTATTCCCCGACGGAATTTGTATTCGGAAAAGGCAGGGAAAATGAGGTCGGAAAGTACGTAAAAAAATACGGCGGAAGGATGATGTGGCTGCAATTTATGAAATTGCCGCAAGATAAAAACAACCGGGAAAAATATTCCGGGTAAAGGAGAGGGATTATATGAGAATATTATTTATCGGCGGAACGGGAACCATTTCGCAGGCGATTACGAGAGCGCTCGTTGCAAAGGGCGAGGAAGTAATCTTGGTGAACCGCGGTAACAGAAATGCGGAATTCGAAGGAAAAGTAAAGCAGATTCGTGTTCATGACGTGAACGATGAAGAAGAATTCATGCTTGCCGTCAGCAGTTTTTTGGAAAGCGAGGGAGCAGAACCGGGGAAACCTTATTTTGACTCGGTCTGTGATTTTATCGGATTCCATAAGGAACAGGTGGAACGGGATGTAAGGATTTTTAAAGGGAAAACGAAGCAGTATATGTATATTTCTTCGGCATCCGCGTATCATAAGCCCGTAAAGGATTATGTGATTACCGAAGGAACGGCAATGGCGAATCCGTACTGGCAGTATTCCAGGGAAAAAATCGAATGCGAAGAGTATCTCATGGAACAGTATAAAAATGTGGGCTTTCCGGTAACCCTGATCCGCCCGAGTCATACATATGATGAAAGAAGCGTACCCTTGGGTGTGCACGGAAATAAGGGGTCTTACCAGGTAGTAAAGAGAATGCTGGAAGGCAAGCCGGTTATCATTCACGGCGACGGAACCAGTCTTTGGAGAATGACTTTTAATGAAGACTTTGCAAAAGGCTTTGTGGGATTAATCGGAAATCCGCACGCAATCGGCGAAGCTTTCCATATCACGAATGAAGAAACGCTTACCTGGAACCAGATTTATGCTTCCATTGCAAATGCTCTTGGTGTGGAATTAAAGCCATATTATGTATCAAGCGCTTTTCTGGCAGAGTGCGGGGATTTTGATTTTACCGGTTCGTTAATCGGCGATAAGGCAAATTCCGTTGTATTCGACAATTCCAAACTGCACCGTGCCGTGCCGGGATTAAATATGAATATTCGTTTTGAAGAGGGAATCCGGAGGACCATCGATTACGTTCTTTCCCATGAGGAATGTCAGGTGGAGGATCCGGAGTTTGATGCATGGTGCGACAAAGTCATTGAGAATCTCGAACAGGCAAAGAAGAATATTTGCGGATAACCTGATTTATGATAGAATTATAAGGATTGATTGAATAACATCAGGCAGGCAGTTTAAATGAAAACAATAATAATCGGTGGCGGCCCCGCAGGAATGATGGCGGCCGTCTCCGCATCCGATTCGGGAGATGAGGTTCTTCTTCTTGAAAAAAATGAAAAACTGGGAAAAAAGCTTTTTATCACGGGAAAAGGCAGATGCAACGTCACCAATGCCTGCGAGAGAGAAGCTTTTTTCGAGCATGTGATTTCGAATCCGAAATTCTTATATTCCGCATATTCTGCACTGGATTCCAAGGCTTTGATGGATTTTATCGAAGGGAATAAAACACCATTAAAAGTGGAGCGCGGAAACCGCGTTTTTCCCGTAAGCGACCATTCCTACGATATCATCGATGCGTTTAAAAGAGCATTGAAAAATCGCGGCGTGGAGGTAAGACTGAATACGGAAGTGAAGGGAATTCTTACGAAAGAACTTTCGGGCAAAGAGAATGATTCCGCAGACCGGGAAAACGGTATTTCCCAAAAAGCGGAGAAGAAAGAAAAAAACGAAAGAAAACAGATTGTCTGCGGGGTAGCACTGAAAAACGGAGAAAAAATTACAGCCGATAAAATCATCCTTGCAACCGGCGGATTATCGTATCCGTCCACGGGTTCAACAGGTGACGGGCACCGCTTTTCGGAAGACTTGGGGCACAGAGTGACTGATTGCAAACCGGCTCTTGTTCCTTTCGAAACAAAGGAAGAATGGGTGAAATCCTTACAGGGACTGAGTTTAAAGAATGTCAAACTATCTCTGGTTAACGGCGGCAAAACCGTTTATACGGAGCAGGGAGAAATGCTTTTTACCCATTTCGGTGTAAGCGGGCCGTTAGTATTAAGTGCCAGCAGTGTATACGCGGGAATTAAGGAGTATAAGGATCCGCATATCCTGATTGATTTAAAGCCTGCACTGACGGAAGAGGAAACGGATAAGAGGCTGATTCGGGAACTGGAAACCGGAAACCGGAAGGAACTGAAGAATATCTTAAATGAAATCTATCCGTTAAAGCTTGCCGGAATCATCTGTGAAATTGCAGGGATCGATCCGTACAGACGATGTAACGAAGTTTCCGGAAAAGAGAGAAAAGCGCTTCTTAATGCGACCAAACGTTTAAAAATAACGATTACGGGTACAAGAGATTTTAATGAAGCCATCATTACGCACGGGGGAATTTCCGTAAAGGACATTCAGCCGAAGACTCTGGAGAGCAAGATTGTTTCCGGACTGTATTTTGCAGGGGAAATGATGGATGTGGATGCGTTCACGGGCGGATTTAACCTGCAGATTGCGTTCTGCACGGGGTACCTGGCAGGAAAACATAGATTGCGTTCTGCACGGGGTACCTGGCAGGAAAACATGTTTATTGATTGTTCAGGATGTTTGTAGCGTTAGTAGAATATTTACTGATTTGAGTTTATTTATTATAATAATCAGGTGTGGCTTTCGGAAAAAGATACTGCCGGATGTCACATAAAAGGATTTAATAATAGTAATATAATGATTTAAGGCGCCCTTCTAAAAGGACAGCCGAAAAGGAGATTATCATGGGATTTAATGTAGCTATCGACGGACCTGCAGGCGCAGGAAAGAGCACCATCGCAAAACTTGTTGCAAAGGAAATGAATTTCA
>CADANR010000098.1 GCA_902789265.1 uncultured Lachnospiraceae bacterium
GATGGAGAAACTGTGACGGGTAAACAGTTTTTTACCCAGTTCATCTTCAAGTGATTTTAAGACCTTTGATAAGGTCGGTTGTGTAACATGCAGGATTTCTGCAGCATGGGACATGTTTTCTTCTCTGGCTACTGCAAGAAAGTAGCGAAGGTTCTTTATCTCCATTATATCCTCCATTATAGGGTATTACTCATTGTTATATGATATTCCATTTTGGCATATCACGATATTCATTTTATTCATTAGCGTAATTCATGTCAATCACTTATACTGATTTCATAAGAAATAAATAACGTGTTTACGCGGAGAATTAATTATGGAATTAAAAATGATGATTGACTGCCTGTCAGACATAGGAGTTGACGATGAGCATAAAGAAATGGCGAAGCAGTTTTTGGAATCAGGGCAGAAGTCGGAGTTGATCGGATATCTGAAAAGATGTCGGTGTACCCTGATGGATGAGATGCATGGAAAAGGAAGCAATAAAGTAAAAAACTTATGGAGGACAAAGCAATGATCAAAAAAGAAGAGCTGAAACTGGTGCAGGAATGGGATAAGACTTTTAAAAAGAGCGATAAGGTAGAGCATAGCAAGGTGACTTTTGTGAACAGATACGGAATCACTCTTGCGGCGGATATGTATGTTCCGAAGAATGCAGAAGGAAAACTTCCTGCAATCGCGGTCAGCGGCCCCTTCGGTGCAGTAAAGGAACAATGTAGTGGATTATATGCACAGACCATGGCAGAGAGAGGGTTTCTTACAATAGCATTTGATCCTTCTTTCACCGGAGAGAGTGGTTCTTTCATTGAATGAGAAAGTTGATCCTGACAGAATCGGAATCCTTGGCATCTGTGGCTGGGGTGGTATGGCAATAAACACGGCTGCTCTTGATACAAGAGTAAAAGCAACGGTGGCTTCAACCATGTACGATATGACAAGGGTGAATGCAAATGGATATTTTGACTCCGCGGATTCTGAGGAGGCTCGTTATGAGGCGAAGAAGGTACAGTGTGCACAGCGCTTGGAAGACCTGAGAAATGGCGAGTACAAGCTTGGCGGCGGTGTGGTGGATCCGTTGCCTTCGGATGCTCCGTTCTTCGTTGCGGACTATCATGACTATTACAAGACTGACCGAGGTTATCATGCGAGATCACTCAATTCCAACGGTGGCTGGAACGTGATCGGATGCGAATCGTTTGTTAATCAGCCAATCCTAAAGTACAGTAATGAGATCAGAAGCGCAGTTCTTCTTATTCATGGTGAGAAAGCACATTCCTGTTATTTCTCAAAGGACGCCTATGCTGCGATGATCAGGGACAGCAAGTATACCGATAACAAGGAACTGATGATCATTCCTGATGCAGTACATACCGACTTGTATGACGGAGGCGGAAAGGATGCGATTCCTTTTGATAAACTGGCTGAGTTTTACACGGAGTATTTGAAATGAAAAGAACGATTCTTTTGATAATCTTAGTATTACTGTCTTGCACAGTGCTACCAGGTTGCGGAACGACCGTAAAGGAAGTGGAACAGGCAACCCCTGTGAGCACCGCCTCAGCAGATGCTGAGGATACATCTGAGGAAAAGCATGTTGATCGGATGACAGAGAAACTGGAAACAATAGCAGTAAACGAAAACCTCACAGGGCAGGAGAATGAGATTATCATGGTGATGACGATCAATGATACTAAAGTAGACGTTATGTGGGAAAACAATGCCTCTGTGGCAGAGCTGAAGGAACTCGCAGCAGATGGACTTACGATATCAATGTCCATGTACGGAGGATTTGAACAGGTAGGACCTATCGGAAAGAGCATCACACGAGATGATAAACAGACGACTACGTCAGCAGGGGATATTGTTCTTTATTCAGGAAATCAGCTTGTAGTTTTTTATGGATCTAATTCATGGGCATATACGAGAATAGGGAAAATAAACCTGACTGAGAAAGAACTAACGAATCTGCTTAGTAATGGTGACGTTACTATCACGCTAAGTATGGAATAAGGAGGACGCATGGCGAAGAAGATACTCATAATTGAAACAAGTTTAAGAGCAAAGAGTAACTCTGACAGACTTGCCGAAAGTTTTGCAGAAGGCGCAAAAGCGGCAGGAAATGATGTTGAGATTGTTTCCATGAAAGGAAAGAATATTGGTTTTTGCACAGGTTGCTTCGGATGTCAGAAGAAAGGTCATTGTGTGATAAAGGACGATGCAAATGAAATAACGGAAAAAATCCTTGAAGCAGAGGTGGTCGTTTGGTCCACTCCAATCTATTACTACGAGATGAGTGGACAGATGAAGACTATGATCGACAGGGCAAACTCTCTTTATTCAAGGGATTACAAATTCAGAGAAGTATATTTGCTTTCTGTTGCTGCCGAGGATGAAAAATATGTTGATAAAAATGCTGCAGGTGGTGTACAGGGCTGGGTTGATTGCTTTGAAAATGAACAGTTTATGGGAAAAGTGTTTGCCGGTGGTATAAATGAACAGGGAGAGATTGAAGGGCACAAGGCTTTGGATGAAGCCTATTCAATGGGGAATGCTGTTTGATCAATAGCGCGTTATACCGGAAGAGTGCGCCCAGACGAACCCAATGCGGAAGAAGGAGCAAATGGGCTATAGGCAGTCAGATAGTCTCATAGTACCGAAGAAGGTGGGTAATGCCACCAGAGGGAAGGGGGCTACACAAAATCGTTCTTTCTGAGGACACATCAGCCGTGCTCAGGAACGGAGGTACTGGTGGAAACAAAACTGGAAAGAATAATTCGATTTTTTGTATTTCAACTGAAAAATTATTTCCATAGTTGGTTTTGTTACGGCCATTATTGTATTGGTGCTGAATGGCGTAATTGGAAGCTGATTATTCTTAAAGGGAATTAGGCGTTTGAACGATACTGTATATAGTGCCCGGAAGATGATCCGGGCACTATTTTACCCTGCTCGTCCATAACGGACTATATCATATATACGGCGAACGCCGGAGAAATGAAGGGATCGCGTATGCCCCATCATACGCATGGAAGCTGCCCGGGAGCAATCATCCATAATCTCGGGCCAGTTTTCCGATTAGAGTGTTATTTTCTAATTCACTTAATAGAGATTCGGCTTTATTAAAGGAGTAATCATTTTCATTTTTTCATTTGACTTTATGTGTTGCGACAACATTACCATTTCTTGTGATATAATGGATGGCTATGGAATAAGCAATGTGTAACAATCAGCAAGAAACATAGGTGAAAATCTAATAAAATATGTGATATAATAATTCGGAATAAATTAAGGTATTTTTAGAATTATTTTTAGAGAAAAGAAAAAAACAGGGTTTGCGGAAACCCGCAAACCCTTGTAAATAAAGCATCGGCGTGACTGGATTCGAACCAGCGACCTCTACGTCCCGAACGTAGCGCTCTACCAAGCTGAGCCACACGCCGTTATAGGCATATTGTTGATAATAGACGATTTTTTTAGGAATGTCAAGAAGGGATTCAAGTAAGTTAAATGATTAAAAATGTAGTATTTGATCTCGGCAAGGTTTTAGTAGCATTTGACTGGGATATTCTGGCACGGAAAATAGGATTTACGGAAGAAGAAATCAAAATTTTCGGGGAAAGGGTCGTAGGTGACCGCTGGGATGAATTCGACCGCGGAGTCATGTCGGAAGAAGAAGTAATTGAATATATAGAAGAAGTCATTCCCGGCATGGAGGAAAAGTTCGAAGAACTCTGGCACCGCGTTGACGAAGCAATTTATGTTTTCCCGTATGTGGATGAGTGGATTAAGGATTTAAAGGAAAGAGGATACAATATTTATGTCCTGTCCAATTTTCCGCCGAAGGTTTTCTTAAAGGAAGAAGCGGAGAAATTCCATTTCATGAAATATGCGGACGGGAAGGTGATTTCCGGATTTGTTAAGATGATTAAGCCCGACCGGGAAATGTATGAATATCTTCTTCGTACCTATGATTTAAAGGCGGAGGAAAGCATATTTATCGATGACCGCCCGGGAAATATCGAAGGGGCAAAAAATGCGGGACTCCACGGAATCGTGTTTGAATCATATGAAAAGACAAGTCATGAGCTTGACGAAATACTGAAAAAGAATGAAAGATAATGAAGATTAATAACAATAGGAATAAAAGATACTAGGAATTCAGAAACAACAGGGATTAAAAATCTTACCATGGGAAAAATTTACTGTATTATGGGAAAGTCCGCAACGGGGAAGGATACGATTTACAAACGTCTCCTTGCGGATGAGAAATTACATTTAAAGAAAATTGTTACTTATACCACGCGACCGATTCGTGTCGGCGAAAAGCCCGGAGAGGAGTACTTCTTCATAGGAGAGGAAGAAGTGAAAAAACTCACCGATGAAGGTAAAATTGTGGAACTCCGTGCTTACAATACCGTTCACGGAATCTGGAAATACATGACGGTGGCGGATGAAAATATTGATTTAGAAAATCACGATTACCTGATTATAGGAACCCCGGAATCTTACAAGGGATGTGTTAAATTTTTCGGTTCCGATGTGATGGTTCCGATTCTGGTCACGGTGGATGACGGAGAGCGCCTGGAACGCGCATTAAAAAGAGAGCGGAAACAGGAACATCCGAAATACGAAGAGATGTGCAGAAGATTCCTTGCGGATGCCGAGGATTTCAGCGATGAAAAGATTCAGCAGGCGGGAATCGAAAAAAGCTTCGAGAACAATTCCTTAGAGGAATGCTACAAAGAAATTACGGATTATATTCTGGGCGGAAGAGATGTATGATTTTAACTCCATAATCGGAGAAGAACAGTTAAAAGAAAAAATGAAAGCCGTTGCAAACAGCGGAAAGCATTCGCATGCCTATCTGATTGTGGGCGAAAAGCGGAGTGGGAAAACCACGCTTGCAAATTGTTTTGCAAAGGCACTCCAATGTGAGAGCGAGGGAAACAAGCCCTGCGGAATGTGTCTTTCCTGCATGCAGATGGATGCCGGAAACCACCCGGATGTCATCACATTAAAGACCGCTAAAGAGGAAACCATAGGTATCAATGATATCAGGGAAGGCTTGAATGATGATATTGTAATCAAGCCATACAGAAGCGAGAAGAAAATCTATATCATCGAAGATGCTCAGAAGATGACGAGGCAGGCACAGAATGCACTTTTGAAGACACTCGAAGAGCCGCCTTCCTATGCCGTCATTATCATGACAACGACTTCCGCGGAGGCAATGCTTCAAACGGTTCTTTCAAGAACCATCGTCCTTCCGGTTCGTCCGGTACCGGATGAGGCCATCCGGCGGTATTTGATGAAAAATGCGGAAATCCCGGATTACAGGGCGGATGTTTTTACCGCATTTGCCAGGGGAAACCTTGGAAAAGCCATGGATCTTGCGACCAGCAGTGAATTCGAGGAAAGCAAGGAACGTGCGGTAACCCTTCTTAAGGGAATTGAGGAGAAAAGTTACTCCACGTTATATGTCACGGCCGCCCCTTTTTCCGATAAGAAAAAAGCAAGCGAGTTTAACGAACTTATGGATTTTATCCGCATCTGGTACAGGGATGCGCTCGTGTATAAAAGCACGGGAAGAGAGGAAGGCTTGATTTTTAGGGAAGAAATACAGTATATTAAGAAAGTATCGAAAGAGATATCCTATGAAGGCTTTGAAGATATTTTTAAAGCCCTGAAGAAATCGCAGGCCATGCTTCGCAGCAACGTAAGCACGGAAACAGTCGCGGACCTTCTTCTGATTGCGGTCAGGGACTGCAGGAGAGAACCGGAAGACTAAAGGCCTGAGAATAAAGAAAGTATACAGAAAAATCTGTAAAAGAAAAATCTGTAAAAGAAAAATCTGTAAAAGGTAGAAAAAATGACAAAAGTAGTTGGTGTTAGATTTAACATGGCAGGGAAGATTTATTATTTCGATCCCTGTGGTGCCGTGGTAGAACGCGGACAGCATGTTATCGTAGAAACCGCAAGAGGAATGGAATACGGCTTTGTAGTCGGACCGGTGAAAGAGGTGGAGGATTCCGAAATCGTTGCTCCCCTAAAGCCGATTATCCGTATTTCAACGCCGGAAGACGACGCGCATAATGCGGAAAATATGGAAAAGAAGAAAGAAGCATATGCAATCTGCAAGGAAAAGATCAAAAAACACGGTCTTGAGATGAAGCTTGTGGATGCGGAATATACCTTCGATAACAATAAACTTTTATTCTATTTTACAGCCGACGGCAGAATCGATTTCAGGGAGCTTGTAAAGGATCTGGCAAGTGTATTCAAAACCAGAATCGAGCTTCGTCAGATTGGTGTACGTGATGAAATCCGCCTGATGGGCGGCATCGGTGTCTGCGGACGTGTACTTTGCTGCCACAGTTACTTAACCGATCTGGTTTCCGTTTCCATCAAGATGGCAAAGGAACAGAATCTGTCACTGAACCCGTCCAAGATTTCAGGTGTCTGCGGAAGGCTTATGTGCTGCTTAAAGAATGAGGAGGAAACCTACGAGGAATTAAATAAAAATCTCCCGGGCGTCGGGGATTACGTGACGGCCTCCGACGGCGGTCACGGAAATGTACAGTCCGTCAATGTCCTTCGTCAGACCGTTCGCGTAATTGTGGAAGAAGGCGACGAGAGAGAAATTCGTGAATATAAGGCATCCGATCTTCAGTTTAAGAAGATGTACCGGAAAGACAAAGACTCGATGACCGACGAAGACAGGGAAGCATTGGCGATGCTGGAGCAGATGGAGAAACAGGACCGCATCGAGAAAGCGGAGCGTGAAGCCAATCAGGCAGCAGAGAGAGAAGCCAGACAGAAACGCTTGGAAGAGCGGAAAGAAAAGAAAGAAAAAACCATCAAGGCAGCGCTTCAGAAGGCTGAGAAGAAGGGTCCCGGCGTGATTCCGGATGCAATGGAAAAGGTGGAGACACCGAATGGTAAGAAAAATCACAGAAACCGGAACAGAAACCATGCTCCGAAGAATAACCATCCGGATAAGGAACAAAAGCCGAAGAAGGATGCGGATAACGCTAAGAATAAAGAAACTTCGGGAAACAAGCACGGACAGAATTCCCGTCATAACGGCAGGGAACACAGAAGTCACAGCAATAAGGACCAGGCATAATACGATAAGGACCGGGCGAAAGATATGGATACTTCCGGGAACGGACTGATCAAAGAAGGAGAACGTCTTGATTCTCTTCAAAGAAACGGATACAAAATCTTACAGCATCCCGGACGCTTCTGCTTCGGCATGGATGCGGTATTATTATCTGCATTTGCAACGGTAAAACCCGGAGAAAAGGTGCTGGATTTATGCACCGGTACGGGCGTTTTACCGATTCTTCTGGAAGCAAAAACAAAAGGCGAACATTTTACCGGTCTTGAGATTCAGGAAGAGTCCGCCGATATGGCTGCCCGCAGTGTAAAGTTAAACCGCCTGGAAGAAAAAATAGATATCGTTTGCGGAGATTTAAGGGAAGCAGAGGCATATTTTGCGGCTGCTTCTTTTGATGTCATAACCTGCAATCCGCCGTATATGACGGTAAATCAGGGACTTAAGAATCCGAATGACGCATTGACGATTGCACGTCATGAGATCTGTGCGACACTTCATGATGTTTTGAAATGTGCTTCGAAAATGCTGAAATTCGGCGGGCGTTTTTATATGGTACATAAACCCGACCGCCTTGCCGAAATCCTGATTAAAATGTCCGGTTGCGGTCTGGAAGCAAAGTCACTTCGGATTGTTTATCCTTATGCGGATAAGGAACCGAACATGATTTTAGTGGAAGGAAGAAAAGGAGGTCATTCCGGCATGAGAATCCAGCCGCCGTTAATCATTTATGATGAGAACGGGAACTATGTGAAAGAAGTTGCGGATATTTACGGCAGCGAAGACGAAACGCCGGAATAATACTCTGGAAAAGACTATAGAAAAAAGTAAAGTAAAAAGATTGCAGTAAAATAAAGAAATATTTTGAAATAAAGAAATACTTTGAAATAAATAAGCAGGAAGGAAAAGGCTATGTCCGGAATTTTATACTTATGTGCTACGCCGATCGGCAATCTTCAGGATATGACATTCCGTGTTCTGGATACACTAAAAGAAGCGGATCTGATTGCGGCGGAGGATACCAGAAATTCCATAAAGCTTTTGAATCATTTCGAAATAAAAACGCCCATGACGAGTTATCATGAGTTTAATAAATATGAGAAAGCAGAGACCCTAATCGAACAGTTAAAGAGCGGGAAAAACATAGCGCTGATTACCGATGCGGGGACACCGGCAATTTCCGATCCCGGTGAAGTTCTGGTCCGTCGGGCGAAAGAAGAAGGAATTATCGTAACCTCTCTCCCGGGTGCCTGTGCAGCAATTACGGCTTTGACAATTTCCGGACTTCCCACCAGGAGATTCGTTTTTGAAGGGTTCCTTCCGTCCGAGAAAAAGGAGAGAAAAGCGGTCCTTGAGAATTTAAAAAACGAGGAAAGAACAATCATCCTTTATGAAGCACCGCATCATTTGAAAGGGACGCTAAAGGAATTAGAGGAATATCTGGGTGACCGGCAAATTACGTTATGCAGGGAACTGACAAAGAAATTCGAAGAAGCACCGTGCATGACGATTCCCGGAGCGCGGCAATTTTATGAAGAACATGACCCGAAGGGGGAATACGTGCTGGTGATTTCCGGTGCGGACCCGAATCTGAAAAAGGAAGAACAGATTCGTGCATTTGAAGAAATGACACTGGAAGAACACATGCAGATGTACCTGGACGAGGGACTCGATCGGAAAGAGGCAATGAAAAAAGTCGCCGCCGACAGGGGCGTTTCCAAGCGGGAGATTTATAAAGAGCTTCTTGGAGAAGGGTAGTTTACGTACGGAAAGATTTAAGCTGAAAGATAATGAAACTTTCATAATTAGGTCATCTGTAATCAGTTGACAAAGAATTGCGGGGATACTATACTCATATTCGATAAACCTATTTTAAAGGAGTTACGCTTATGTTTGATAAAATTAAATCCATCATGATGGATCAGTTAAATATTGATGAAAATGATATTACAGAGGATACTTCTTTTAAGGATGATTTAGGTCTGGACTCTCTTGATTTATTCGAGCTTGCAATGGCTATGGAAGAAGAGTTCGGCGTAGAAATTCCCCAGGAAGATTTAGAGAGCATCGTTACAGTCGGTGATGCTGTTGAGTACATCAAAGAAAACGGAATTGAATAAGAAAAAGAATTGTTTTCATTTAGAGAACTGTCCTCTTTATTTGTTGGGACTTTTGTTTTTTATCGGTATTTTTATCCTGTATTTCATATGGGGTAAGAATACCGTTTTTGATGTTCATGACCAGCTTGACGAGACAATTCTGTCCTATGTGATTCCGGCAAGGCACCTCTTTTCTGGGGCGAAAACCTACCCGGAAATGATGACGGCACTGCCCGCGGATTCTCTGAAACCTTCCGCACCTTTATTCATTCCGCTCTACTCGGTTTTATCCGTGGAATGGGCATTCTTAATTCAGTTCATGATTGAAACCTTAACGGCGTTTTTCGGCATGTATTTCCTGATTTGGAAACTTACGAAAAATCCGTTCGCCGCACTTCCCGTGTCCGTACTTTTTGCACTCCTTCCCTTTCAGCCGGTCTACGGACTGAACATTATCGGAACACCGCTTTTAATCCTTTGCATGTTGATTCTGTACCGGTCGGAGGAAGAAAAACTGCCGGTGCAAATTGCAGCATTTGCGGGGATTATTTATTATACCCTGTCGACACATATTGCCCTTTCCGGGTATGTGGCATGTGCTTTTGGATTAATTGCTTTCATCGGAATTCTGATTGCGGATAAGGGATTTCGGAAAAAGAGAATTCCTTTTTATGCGGGATTCCTTCTTTTGATTCTATGCTACGGGTTACTTAATCTGAATTTGATTCTGAGCCTGATTTTCGGCGGGAACGGTTTTGTTTCCCACCGGGAAGATTTCGTGGCATCCTCCCTTGGAGGAACCTTCTTTACACGCCTTTGGAACATGTTCTTTTACGGGGAAGAAACCTATGCGATATCGCTTCACAGGTATTTCCTTCCGGTATTGATTTTACTCAGTATATACGTGACCATCCGGTTTAAGAAAATGTCGGATTCCTTGAAAAATGCGGCAGTATTTACTTATATTCTGTGGGGAGCAGTTCTGTTAATCTGCATTCTCTATGCAATCCTGGGGTCCGATGCATTTGCCGCTTTCCAGAATTCCATGAGCGGATTTCTTCGTCATACGGATTTTGAACGATTCTATTATTTCCTTCCGGGGTGCTACTGGATGCTGCTCGGAATCTTGGGTGGTATTGTGATTTCGGATGCTGTGGGATCGGCAGCAGGAAAGAGCGCGGAGTTCGAGAGCAAAGAAGCGGAATCAAGTCCGGAAAGAAACACGGATATTGTTCAGGGAAAAGCTATCCTTGCATATTGCGTCGGTGCCGTCGTGCTTATCATTGCACTTCTTCCCACCGCGATTGCCATGAAGAATAAGTTAAATCTTTACCAGAACCGGAATTATCAGAATAACGGTTCTTTAGTGACCGGACTTACCGGAATGGCGGAATATTATCACGAGGATGTGCTGAAGGAAGTCGATGCATATATCGGAAAAGATAAGGCAGCCTATCGTATCGCACATCTCGGAATGAGTCCCGCACCTTCGCTTGTTTACGGTTTCTATACGATTGACGGGTATTCCAATAACTATCCGATGGAATATAAAAAGGCATTCCGGAAAGTGATTGCGGGAGCGCTTGACGAGGATGAAGTAACGCGCGTCTATTTTGATACCTGGGGAAGCAGGGCTTATCTGTATCTTGCAGATTCCCATATCACGGAAGGGGCGTATATTTCCCTTCCCTATGATTTTGCGGAAATGAAGAATCTGGGTTGTGAATACATTCTTTCCGCAATGGAAATTAAGGATACGGATGCGCTGACTTTTGAAAAAAAATTCACATCCGGTGAGTGGGGTACGGAAATCTATTTGTATTCTGTCAACTGACCGACCACAAGATATTGATTTTCTGAAGGAAAAATTTTATAATGGGTTCGTATGAGTTTTTTAGGGGGGTTCCATGAATAAAATTGGTTTTGATAACGAGAAATATTTAAAAATGCAGTCCGAACGCATTAAGGAAAGAATCAGTGCCTTCGGTGGAAAACTGTACCTGGAATTCGGCGGCAAGTTATTCGATGACTATCATGCCTCCAGAGTACTGCCCGGTTTCAAACCGGATTCAAAGATTACCATGCTCACCCAGTTAAAGGATGAAGCAGAAATCGTCATTGTTATTTCCGCACAGGATATCGAAAAGAATAAAGTACGTTCCGATTTGGGCATCACCTATGACATGGACGTGCTTCGTTTAATTGATGCATTCCGCGGATACGGTCTTTATGTGGGAAGTGTTTGCTTAACCCATTTTACCAATCAGACCAGTGCGGTTGCATACCAGAGAAAACTCGAATCCCTTGGTATGAAGGTTTACCGCCACTATCCCATTGAAGGTTATCCTTCCAACATCCCTTTGATTGTAAGCGATGACGGATACGGAAAGAATGAATATATCGAAACAACCAGGTCTTTGGTTGTCATTACGGCACCCGGTCCGGGAAGCGGAAAAATGGCTACCTGCCTTTCCCAGCTGTACCATGAATATAAGAGGGGAATCAAGGCGGGATATGCAAAATACGAGACCTTCCCGATCTGGAATCTGCCCTTAAAGCATCCCGTTAATTTAGCATATGAAGCAGCTACCGCAGACTTAAACGATGTTAACATGATTGACCCGTTCCATCTGGATGCATATGGTGAGACAACGGTCAACTATAACCGTGACGTGGAAATTTTCCCTGTTCTGAATGCGATGTTCGAAAAGATTATGGGCGAGTCTCCTTACAAGTCACCGACTGACATGGGTGTTAACATGGCAGGCCACGGAATCATTGATGATGAAGCCTGCAGGGAAGCCAGCAAACAGGAAATTATCCGCAGATACTTCAACACGCGTTGCCAGGTATTAAAGGGACTTGCAGATATGGAGCAGGTTATGAAGATTGAATTCCTGATGAAACAGGCGGGAATTACGGTGGATGACAGGGCGGTTGTCAGCCAGGCAAGAGTGAAAGCGGAAGCAACCGGAGAGCCGGCTGCGGCAATGGAACTTCCGGACGGAAGAATTGTAACCGGAAAGACATCGACTTTACTTGGTGCATCTTCCGCACTATTACTGAATGCCCTAAAGGCACTTGCGGGAATCGATGATGAAGCGGAACTGATTTCCCCGACCACCATCGAGCCGATTCAGGATTTGAAAGTAAATCACCTCGGAAATCATAACCCGAGATTGCATACGGACGAAGTACTGATTGCACTCAGTATCTGTGCAACCACAGATGACAGAGCGGAGCTTGCGATGCAGCAGATTCAGTCATTAAAGGGTTGCGAAGTTCATTCGAGCGTGATTTTATCACCGGTGGATGTAAATGTATTCCGAAAACTCGGAGTTAATTTAACATGCGAACCGGTTTATCAGAACAAAAAACTATATCACAGGTAAAAGGAGGATTTTTTATGAAGTACGAAATTAAGGGTGGTTCCTTCCCGGTTGTTGTATGCAATGTGGAAGCAGAGCAGAGTGTTCGTTGCCAGAGAGGTGCAATGGCATGGATGTCCGATAACATGGAGATGTCCACAAAGGGCGGCGGACTCGGAAAGATGTTCGGCAAGGCTCTGACCGGCGAATCTATTTTTGAAAATATCTATACCGCAAAAGGCGGAGCAGGCTCCATCACATTTTCATCCGGTGTACCGGGTGAAATTCTTCCGATTGAACTTAACGGATCTAATTCCATTATTGCACAGAAGAGCTCCTATCTTGCAAGCGATAATTCCGTCAATATGGAAATGTTCTTCCAGAGAAAATTCGGAACCGGTGTATTCGGTGGTGAAGGTTTCATCATGCAGAAATTTACCGGAAACGGAACCGTTCTGATTCAGGCAGGCGGAACTTTGATCGATTATGATCTTCAGCCGGGACAGGTTATGATTGTACAGACCGGTACTCTCTGCGCAATGGAGTCCACGGTTTCCATGGATATCGTTTCCGTAAAAGGTCTCGGAAACATGCTTGCCGGCGGTGAAGGATTCTTCAATACGAAGCTTACCGGACCGGGTAAAGTATGGTTACAGACCATGTCCTTAATCGAACTGGCCGGTGCAATTTCTCCGTATATTGCTACGAAGTAAAATAGAATGAGTTGAAAGTTAAGGTGCCGCACCGGATATGGTGTGGCACTTTTTTGCGTGAATCTGCTAAAAGTAGTATGATATTTGTATTGGCTCGCTTCGTGATGGCAGGGATTACCTTGGCGGTCTCGTAGAGGGTCGCAACATTTACTGCATTGTAAACGATTGTTATAGCGTTGCTCCCGTTCTATAGAGCCCGCCTCGGTAACCTGCCAGTCACTTGCTCGAGCAAAATGCCGGCATAGCCTCGGGGGAAGGCTCTATAGAACACGAGCAAAGCACAGCACTTAGCAAAATAATACGTTTAAATTGCGAGCTTCTACGAGACTTTCCACGAGGACTTGCCGGCATGAAGTGAGCAGTTTTAGAATCACTATAGCGGAGAATACATAGTATGAAAAACGAAAGAACAGGATGCAATACCATCCTTTTATACGAGACGGATGCATATATCACCAAATTTCAGGCAACCGTTCTCGATGCAGAAGAAAGGGAGGGTGGCAAGGTTTATCTGGAATTGACGGAGACGACGTTCTTCCCGGAAGGCGGAGGACAGGCGGGAGACCGCGGTTTGATTGAGGGATGTGAAGTAACGGATACGAAGAAGATTGACGGAAGAGTTTTTCATATCCTGAATTCGAAAGAAGTAAAAGAGAAGAGCGTCAGTTTTGAGGAGGGGCAGCTGATTAGCGGCGAAGTGGATTTTGCCCTGCGTTTCAGACGAATGCAGAATCATATTGCGGAGCATCTGTTCTGCGGAATCGCGAATAAAAGATTCGGATATGATAACGTCGGTTTCCATTTAAGCGACGTGGTAACTTTTGATCTGGACGGTCCGCTTACGGCCGATGAAATCTCATCGATAGAGAATGCGTGCAATAAAGCCGTATGGGAGAATGTTCCGGTTTCGGTATCCTTCCCGACACCCGGGGAAGCGGAAACGCTGCCGTTTCGTTCGAAACTGGAGCTCTCAGAAGGTGTCCGTTTAGTTGCAATCGAAGGCTATGATTTATGTGCCTGTTGCGCACCGGCGCTTCATTCTACCGGAGAGATCGGCATCATCAAAGTGCTTGACTGGATGCCGCACAGGGGTGGTACAAGAATTACCCTGATTGCCGGAGAGGATGCGTGGGCGGATTACCGGAATCTGGATTCACAGATGCGTGAACTGATGAAACTCTTTTCCGCAAAGCGGGAACTTGTATCGGACATGGCAGCAGACTACGCCGCAAAGACGCAGGAGATGCATCTTGAAAATACGGAACTGAAAAAAGAAATTACGGAACTTTATGCGGAGAGTCTGTTAAATCAAATCCATGCATCCGCAGGAAAACAGACAAAAATCTGCTTCTTTATGAAGAATGCGGACGAAGTGCAGGTCCGCAATGTCATCAATAAATGTGTGAAAGAGTATGACGGAATCCTTGCGGGATTTCGCGGAAACGATACGGACGGATACCGTTATGTCTGCGGACGCAGGGAAGGAACGGAAGTCAGCCCGGAAGCAATTTCGTTACGGGAACTTGCGAAGCAGATGAAGGAAGCCCTCGGCGGCAGCGGCGGCGGAAGTGAAATCATGATTCAGGGCTCCGCCCCCACTACAGAGAGCATAATACGTACGTTCTTTAACTGATATGTAATGACCTCCTGTCAAGTACAAAGTTTCAGAGATCACCACAAACTTATTAAATTGTTGCTGAAGGCATCCGGAAAGAGCCTCGGGG
>CADANR010000099.1 GCA_902789265.1 uncultured Lachnospiraceae bacterium
AACAGAAGAAGAACTATCTAAAATGTATCGTGTTTCTGAAATACGCAGAGAAGAACGCAGAAAAGAGACGGTTTCCATCCGTTTATCCTCTAAGGCCTTGAAGAAAGCCCGCTCTCTTGGGAAGGGATATACCTCTATCCTGAGCAGGATTTTGGAGGATGCATTGAACGATAATGAGACTATTAAAAAATACTTATAACTATCAACTTTCACTGTGGCTTTGACATGCTTTAAGGCAGTCTCCAAGCGGGATTGTGGCACTTTCAAATCCTAAGTATCTGATTCTTTTGTTTAATATTCACAAAATTTTTCAATATTAGGCATTTTTCCATAAATATGTATTGAATATTATTTTTCTTCTGCTATAATCTATTTCAAATAAAGGGAATCATAAATTCTTTTGTGATTTCAGTCTACAGGATCTATTGTCGGATTCCCGGCACCGATGGTTGAATACAAATTAATGAAACATCATTTCGGTTTTTTCCTGCATGTAAAATTAATAATTATGGCAGGGGAAGGCAAACCTCCTGTCCGGAAGGAGGTAGAATGTTTAATGAAAAACAAAGAAGTATTTATGAAACTGTAAATGAATTAGTATTTGATGTTGATTTAAAGTATATAGAATCAGAAGAATACTATACGAAATTTCGGGGAATATCCGGTAAAGAGGAGGTAGACTCCATACTTTGTGACCATTCCAGGAGAATTCTGAAAGAGAGAAACGGAACCTGTTATGAAACTCTAGTTCTTTTAGATTTGGATACCGGTGAAGAAATACTGACGATTCATAGTCCCAAGGAATACGAAATAGTTTATTCCGAAGATGATGAAAGAATAATAAGGGACGCAGTAGATAATAAAACACGGATAATAGCATTGCATAATCATCCAACGGGAAGTTTAGCGTCAATCAACGATGCTGTTTCCGCATTGAAAAGGGGATATACCAAAGGTATTACTTGCGGTCATAATGGTTCTGTAAGTATATATTATCCGTCTGAATATGAGTATTCCTTGGCTGATATTGATGCAATTTATGATATTATTCAAAATGAGATATTGTTAGAAAAAAGTAAAAAGAAGATTGATTCTTTGTGGAAGAAGATTCTTTCCGAGTTTGGTATAAGAATCCACGAAAGGAGATGAAATTATGATTAATGAAGATGATGGACGTATTTTTTCAATGGAACCATATAAAGGAGAAATGACTCCGGAATTACTGGAAAAGAAGAAAAAAGCAAAAGAAGAAGCTGAGAAAATGAAAGAGGAGCTTTTTACAAAGTACAACATTAAAAAATCAAGTGAAAAATGAAAAAAATTGAGAGAAAAGGGAGAGAAAAAATCTCCCTTTTTTTGTTTATTCTATCAATTGAATGTGGTTTATGCCGTATGCTAAACTATATCTTGCGGTAGAGCCCGCATTAAAGGAGAGTGCCATGTATCGAGACAATACCAAAGTGATACGAATCGGAGACCGCGTAATCGGAGGAGGAAACCCGATTCTGATTCAGTCCATGACAAATACAAGAACAGAAGATGTAGCAGCTACGGTTGCACAGATAAAGAGACTTGAGGCAGCAGGCTGCGAGATTATCCGCTGTACGGTGCCCACCGAAGAGGCTGCAAGGGCAATTTCGGAGATTAAGAAAGAGATTACAATTCCGCTTGTTGCCGACATTCATTTCGATTATAAGATGGCGATTGCCGCGATGGAAAACGGTGCGGACAAGATTCGCATTAACCCCGGTAACATCGGCGGCCGGGAAAAATTACAGGCGGTAGTGGAAGTTGCCAAAGCGAAAAATATCCCTATCCGTGTCGGTGTAAACTCCGGTTCCCTGGAAAAAGAGATTATTGAAAAATACGGACATGTAACCGCAGAAGGAATTGTGGAAAGCGCACTCGATAAGGTTTCCATGATAGAAGCGGAAGGCTATGAGAATATCGTAATTTCCATTAAATCATCGGATGTCTTAATGTGTGTGAAAGCACATGAATTAATTGCCAAACAGACGAAGTATCCGCTTCATGTCGGTATTACAGAGGCGGGAACCCTGTTCTCCGGAACCATTAAATCATCAGTTGGGCTCGGCATTATCTTAAATGAGGGTATCGGAGATACGATTCGTGTATCCTTAACCGGAGATCCGGTAGAGGAAGTAAAGACTGCGAAGAGAATCTTAAAGACGTTGGATTTAAGAAAGGGTGGAATTGAAGTAGTAAGCTGTCCGACCTGCGGCAGAACGAAGATTGACTTAATCGGTCTGGCGAATAAAGTGGAAACCATGGTGGAAGAATTCCCGGAACTGAACATTAAGGTTGCGGTAATGGGTTGTGTGGTAAACGGCCCGGGAGAAGCCAAAGAAGCAGATCTCGGTATCGCAGGTGGCGACGGAGTAGGACTCTTAATCAAGAAGGGGGAAATTGTGAAGAAGGTTCCGGAGGCAGAGCTTCTTTCCGTACTCCGTGCTGAACTGGAGAACTGGCCAAAGTGACAGTAATTCTTTGCTAATAAACGTATTTTTTCAAATAATTACTATAATGACTCTCGAGAGTATAACAGAAAAAAGGAAATAGAAGTAAAACGCAATTAAGCACGTAAATGAAATAAGAAAATTTAGAAATATAAGCAGTAATAGAATGCAATAAAAAATTTAGGCAGTAATATGGATTTATTTATAGATGTATTTAAGAATATCAAGCTGAACCCGGAAGCAACCAAATTATTTTCGAATGTTTCGGTTCAGTATATCAAAACCAATTCCCGCGGGGAATTGGTTATTGTTCATATTGAGAGTGATCATCTGATTCCGAAGCGCGTGATTTACCAGGTGGAGAAGGCTATCCGCAACGAGTATTTCCATGAGAAGGAAACCATGGTAGTCATCGAGGAACATTATCACTTATCCGATCTCTATACTCCCAAAACTCTTTGGGATGTGTATCAGGACAGTATCTATGAGGAACTCAATCATATTTCATCCTTCAGTTATTCTCTTTTGATGAAAGCGGAAATCAAATTCCTTTCGGAAGATGAAATGATGATTGTACTTCCCGATTCTCCGATTGCATTAAGAAAAGAAGCAGAACTAAGAGGTTTTCTACAGAATGTATTTATGGAGCGCAGCAACCTTGCTGTGAAACTTAACTTTGCCTATGAGGAACTGGAAGAAGATACCTATCGGAAAGAAGCGGAACATAAGCTCGAGGTGATGGTGGAAGAATTGTCCAGAAGAGTCAATTCTGCCGGAAAACATGAGTCAAATGATGATGAAATTGCAACCTATGGTACGAGCTCTTCTGACAATAAGGATGGCGATTCCGGTGCAGGAGCATCAGGGCAGGCTGGCGGAGGAACCAAAGAAGGAGACGGTGCAGGTAAGACCGGAAGTACAAAGAAAGCCTCCGACGGCGCCGGACAAACCGGTTCCAAAGACACTAAGAAATCCGATTCCACCAAGGGTGACTTCAAAAAGGGTGATTTCAAAAAAGGCGAATTCAAGAAGGGCGATAGGAAGTTTGGAAACAAGGAAGGCAGCACCTATCTTCGTGCACTTCGTAAATCCGATAACCCGGATGTACTTTACGGAAAAGAATTCCTCGGTGATGCCACTCCGATTAATGAAATCGTAGATGAGATTGGCGAAGTAGTCATCAAAGGTAAAATTTTCTCATCGGAAGACCGCCCGATCAAGGGAGAAAAGCATTTATTCATTTTTTACATTACCGACTTCACGGATTCCATCGCATTTAAGATTTTCATTTATGAAGAGCAGGTGAAAGAATTTACCGATCTGGTCAAAGTTGGAGAATTCGTGAAATTAAAGGGAGTTGCAGCTTATGACAGTTTCTCGAAGGAAATCTCCATCGGTAATGTACAGGGTATTTATAAAATCGGCAATTTCACCACGAAACGTATGGACTACGCATTGAAGAAGAGAGTTGAGCTTCACTGCCACACGAAGTCGAGCGATATGGACGGAGTATCCTATGCAAAGGATATTATCAAGCGTGCGGACTCCTGGGGATGGGATGCCATTGCAATTACCGATCACGGCGTGGTACAGGCATTTCCTGAAGCGATGCATACAACCGATGACATGAAGGGCAGAGAGAAACCGTTCAAGGTCCTCTACGGTGTGGAAGGGTATCTTGTAGACGACTTAACCCAGGCGGCCGTTAATGAAAAAGGACAGAAGCTTCGTGACTCCTTCGTGGTATTTGATATTGAGACAACGGGCTTTTCGCCTGTCGACAACCGTATCATCGAAATCGGTGCGGTACGGGTAAGCGACGGTGTGATCAAAGATAAATTCTCGGCATTTGTAAATCCGAAGACGCCGATTCCGTTTGAAATCCAGAATCTTACGCATATCACGGACAATATGGTAATCGGAGAGCCGGAGATTGATGTCATTCTTCCGAAATTCTTGGAATTCATCGGGGATGACGCACTCGTTGCACACAATGCAAACTTCGACATGAGTTTTATCATGGAAAACTGCAAGCGTCTCGGCATTGAGAAAGAATTTACTTATGTCGATACCGTTGCAATTTCCAGATCGTTAATTACGAAACTTACAAAACATAACCTGGATGCGCTTGTAAAGGAACTCGGCATCCAGCTTTCCAACCACCACAGAGCGGTGGACGATGCACAGGCTACGGCCGAAATTTTTGAACGTTTCGTCAAGATGCTGGAAAACAAAGGCATCACGACGTTGAAGGAGTTAAACGAATTCACTTCATCGAGTGTGGACCGCATAATGAAATCGCCGAGCTATCATGTGATTATCCTGGCGAAAAATGAAACCGGGCGTATGAACTTGTACCGCTTAGTCAGTGAGTCGCACTGTACCTATTTCCATCGTCATCCGAGAATGCCGAAATCCTTAATCGAGAAGTACCGGGAAGGCCTGATTGTCGGAAGTGCCTGTGAGGCAGGCGAGTTATTCCGGGCCATTTTGGATAAAAAGACGGATGAGTATCTGACAAAAATCGCAGAATTCTACGATTATCTGGAAATCCAGCCGGTCGGCAACAACGAGTTTATGATTCGTTCAGACAAACACCGGGATATCAATACCATTGAGGATTTGCAGAATCTGAACCGCAAGGTTGTGGAAATCGGAGACAGGCTTCATAAACCGGTCTGCGCAACCTGTGATGTGCATTTCTTAGATCCTGAAGATGAAGTATACAGAAGAATTTTAATGAGCTGCAAGGGCTTTGATGATGCGGATCAGCAGGCACCGCTTTTCCTTCGTACGACGGAGGAAATGCTTGAAGAATTCGCGTATCTCGGGGATGAGAAAGCAAAAGAAGTAGTCATTACCAATACGAATTTAATTGCAGACATGTGCGAAATCGTATCTCCGATCCATCCGGACAAATGTGCGCCGGTCATCCCGAATTCCGATGTAATGCTAAGGGAAATCTGCGAAACAAAGGCGCATGAAATATACGGGGAAACTCTGCCCCCTGTCGTGGAAGAGCGACTCGAGAGAGAGCTTAACTCCATTATTTCCAACGGTTTCGCGGTTATGTATATTATCGCGCAGAAGCTTGTATGGAAGTCCAATGAAGACGGATACTTAGTAGGCTCCCGTGGTTCGGTAGGTTCTTCCTTTGTTGCAACCATGGCCGGAATTACCGAGGTAAATCCGCTTCCTCCGCATTATTACTGTAGCAAGTGTCATTACAGCGATTTTGATTCCGAAGAGGTGAAGGCCTATGCACTTGCGGGAAAAGCAGGGTGCGACATGGAGGATAAAATTTGTCCGGTTTGCGGGGAAAAATTAAAGAAGGACGGATTCGACATTCCGTTTGAAACCTTCCTTGGATTCAAGGGAGATAAAGAGCCGGATATTGACTTAAACTTCTCCGGAGAGTATCAGTCGAAAGCACATAAGTATACCGAAGTTATTTTCGGTGCCGGACAGACCTTCCGTGCAGGAACGGTCGGTACCGTGGCGGAGAAAACCGCTTGCGGATATGTGCGTAAATACTATGAAGAGCACGGTATTCCGAAAAGGAACTGTGAAATCACCAGAATTGCACAGGGATGTATCGATGTCAGACGTACGACGGGGCAGCACCCGGGCGGTATTATCGTTCTTCCTTTAGGGCATGATATCAACCAGTTTACACCGGTGCAGCATCCAGCAAATGATATGAAAACGGATATCATTACGACGCATTTCGATTATCATTCGATTGACCATAACTTATTAAAGCTTGATATTCTCGGACACGACGATCCGACCATGATTCGTATGCTGCAGGATTTGACGGGAATCGATCCTTTGACGATTCCGCTTGATGATCCGCAGGTTATGACATTATTCCAGGATACTTCCGCACTCGGTATTACACCGGAACAGATCGGCGGAACGAGACTGGGATCTCTTGGAATTCCGGAATTCGGAACGGATTTTGCAATGCAGATGTTAATCGATACCCATCCGACATCATTCTCGGACTTAGTTCGTATCGCAGGTCTTGCACATGGTACAGACGTATGGCTCGGCAATGCACAGAAGCTCATTGCGGAAGGTACCGCAACGATTTCCACCGCAATCTGTACGCGTGATGATATCATGACCTACTTAATCGGTATGGGCCTGGATCCCGGAGAATCCTTCCAGATTATGGAGAATGTCCGTAAAGGGAAAGTCGCCAAGGGCAAGTGCAAGGACTGGCCTGCATGGAAGGAAGACATGATTGCACACGGCGTACCGGACTGGTATGTCTGGTCCTGTGAGATGATAAAATACATGTTCCCGAAGGCGCATGCGGCAGCGTACGTTATGATGGCATGGCGTATCGCATACTGCAAAGTAAATTACCCGCTTGCATATTATGCGGCGTATTTTTCCATCCGTGCCACGGCATTCGATTATGAAAAAATGTGCTTAGGACCGGAACGCTTAAACCATGAGATCGCCGAATACAGGAAAAAAGCAGGACTTACCGATTCGGGTAATGATAAGAATGCAAAAAAGGACGACGCAGAGGAAGTCTCCAATAAAGAGGAAGGCGAATACAAGGATATGCGTCTGGTTCAGGAGATGTATGCCAGAGGATTCGAATTCCTGCCGA
>CADANR010000100.1 GCA_902789265.1 uncultured Lachnospiraceae bacterium
GACATGGTGCAGGCAGCACACGGACGTGCGCCCGCAGTTGCAACCGGTCTTAAAAGAGCTTTACCCGATAATGTAATCTTTACTTATCAGGGTGATGGTGATCTTGCCGCAATCGGTATGGCAGAGACCGTACATGCTGCAACAAGAGGAGAAAATATCACGGTTATTTTCATCAACAATGCAATTTACGGTATGACCGGCGGACAGATGGCTCCGACCTCCCTTCCGGGACAGGTAACCCAGACCTCTCCTTACGGCCGTGATGTTAAAACAGCAGGTTATCCGATCCGCGTGTGCGAACTTTTATCCACTTTAAGCGGAACCGCACTTGCACAGCGTGTTACCGTTGACAGCGTGGCACATGTAAGAGAAGCAAAGAAGGCCATCAAGAAAGGCTTTGAGAATCAGATCAATAAGCGTGGATACTCCATTATCGAGGTTGTTTCCACCTGCCCTACCAACTGGGGATTATCTCCGCAGGAAGCTGTAAACTGGCTTCGTGACAACATGCTTCCTTATTATCCTTTGGGAGTTTATAAGGATGTAACTGCTGAGGGAGGTGAAAACTAATGGCTAACACATTGAATATTTTACTGGCAGGTTTCGGCGGACAGGGTATTTTATTCGCCGGCAAAACAATTGCTTACTCAGGATTATTAGACGGCAAGGAGCTTTCCTGGCTTCCTTCCTACGGTCCCGAAATGCGTGGCGGTACATGCAACTGCTCCGTAGTATTAAGTGACGAATCCATCGGATCTCCCCTGGTTACCGCACCGGACGTGCTGATTGCAATGAACCGTCCTTCTTTGGAGAAGTTCGTGGACAAGGTAGTTCCCGGCGGAACGATTTTAGTCGACAGCTCCATGATTGATATCAAGGTAGAAAGAACCGACGTGAACGTATACTACGTAGATGCTACGAAAATTGCTGACGAGAACAACATGCATTCCTGCGCGATTATCATTTTGGTAGGAAAGATGTTCAAAGAGCTCGGATTCTGCTCTAAGGAGGCACTTGACGGCGCAATCCAGAAGGTTATTCCTCCGAAGAAAGCAGCCATGCTTGAGTTAAACCAGAAGGCTCTGGAAATCGGACAGAACGCATAGTTCAAAGCAACAATAATGTAAACTTGTATTGTTTCGCTGAAGGAGGCACAGTCAGGGTGCACTGAGGCGAAAGAATACAGTTGTGAACGGAGTATATTCAGAGAGGAGATTCGGTATGGATGAAGTAAAAGAAATTGCAATGCGAATCAAAGAGCTGCGCGAAATCTGTGATTATACCGAAGAAGAGGTAGCAAAGCGCTTAGGCGTTTCCGTGGAAGAGTACAAGCAGTACGAAGCCGACGGCAAGGGAATTCCGATTAACGTGCTCTACCAGCTTTCAAAAATGTATAAAGTGGACTTTTCCGAGATTTTAACGGGTGTAAGTGCCAAACTGAGGACCTATCAGGTCGTCAGAAAAGGCGAGGGAAAAATCGCAGACCGTTACCCGGGCTATCATTTTCAGGATCTTGCATTTCATTACAACAATGAAATCATGCAGCCCTTCATCGTAACGCTCGACCCGTCCGACAAACCCGCGGATTTAGTCTCTCACCGGGGCGAGGAATTCAACCTCGTCTTAAAGGGAACTGTCGTCGTCACCCATGGTGACCAGGAATTAGTATTACACGCAGGCGACAGTATATATTTTAACCCGAATTACCCGCACGGACAGAGATGCGGCGGCGATGAGCCGGCTATCTTCCTTACCATGATTGCCGAGTAGGGATGCGGCGGACCGGACATTGTACTACAAATGTAGGTAAATTCCGGGTGAGATTGGAGAGAGACAATGTTAGAAAAGTTTTTACCGAGAATCGAGTTTGATTCTTACGAGGATTTTAAGAAGAATTACAAAGTAAATATTCCGAACGGATTCAATTTCGGATACGATATCGTGGACGCATGGGCCGAGGCAGAGCCGGAAAAGCGTGCCCTGGTCTGGTGCGATGACCACGGAAATGAAAGGACATTCACTTTTACGGACATTTCAAAAATGTCCAACCAGGTTGCCAACATGTTCGCGGAGAAAGGCTTCAAAAAGGGCGATGTAGTAATGCTGATCCTTCGTCGCCGCTGGGAGTACTGGGTTGCGGCAGTGGGCTTAATGAAGCTCGGTGTCATTATCATTCCGGGAACCCTGCAGCTTACCAAGAAGGATATCGCATATCGTGCGAATGCTGCGGATATCAAGGCATTCATCTGCGTAAACGATCCTTACGTTATGGAGCAGATGGAACTTGCGCGTCCCGAAGCTGCCTGCATTCAGGAAATCTATGTAACGAACGAGAACAGGGAAGGGTGGCTCAATTTCGACGAGGAATTCGCAAAATACCCGGATACCTTCAAACGCCCGACAGGAAAAGAGGCAACCACCAATACCGACATTATGCAGATTTACTTCACTTCCGGAACTACCGGAATGCCGAAGATGGTCTGCCATAACTATAACCACCCGCTCGGCCATATCGTAACCGCGAAGTACTGGCAGCAGGTGCAGGAAAACAAGCTCCACATGAGCGTTTCCGATTCCGGCTGGGCAAAGTTCGGCTGGGGTAAAATTTACGGGCAGTGGATCTGCGGCGCTACGATTTTTGCATATGATATGGACAAATTCCATGCAAACAATCTGCTCGCAATGATTGAAAAATACAAGCTCACCACGTTCTGCGCGCCTCCGACCATGTATCGTTTCATGCTGCAGGAGGATGTTGCAAGCTATGATTTATCAAGCGTGGAACATTGGGCAACGGCCGGCGAGCCTTTGAATCCCGAGGTATTCAACCGCTGGGAAGAACTGACCGGTCATAAGATTGCGTCCGGTTTCGGCCAGACCGAAGGAACGGTTTTGATTGCAAACTTCCCTTGGTTTGAGGCAAAGCCCGGAACACTCGGAAAGCTTTCCCCGATTTACGATATTCACTTGATGAATACCGACGGCGGCGAGTGTGTACAGGGTGAAGAAGGCGAAATCTGTATCTGCGGACTTCGCGAGAATCCGCCGGTAGGACTTTTTGTCGGATACTACAGAAATCCGGAGCTTACCGAGGAAGCACTCGGAAGCGGTGTATATAACTTAAAGGACGTTGCGTGGGAGGATACGGACGGATATTTCTGGTTCGTGGGTCGTCATGATGACGTTATTAAGTGCTCCGGTTACCGTATCGGACCTTTCGAGGTTGAGTCGGCATTAATCGAGCATCCTGCGGTTGTGGAATGTGCGATTACGGCAGCACCGGATCCGATCAGAGGACAGGTTGTTAAGGCAACGGTTGTTCTTGCAAAAGGATACGAGCCGAGCGAAGAACTGATTAAAGAACTTCAGAATCATGTGAAGCATGCAACGGCGCCTTATAAATACCCGAGAATCGTGGAGTTCGTGGACGAGCTTCCGAAGACTCTGGGCGGCAAGATTAAGCGTGCACAGATCAGGCAAGAGGACATGAATAAGAAGTAATTTTTATTATTTGAGGTAGAGATGGGAAACACAGAAAGTAAGAAGGCCCGCAAGGCAAAAGCGGCAAAGAAAGCCAAAATGCAAAAAAGCATTGCAACCATAGCGAGTATCGTAATCGGTTTGGTTGTTTTGGGATGTATTGCATGGGTAGTCATTTATGCAGTAAGTTTCACGGTAAAGGAAACCACGAATTATTCCATCGGTCTTGACGACAACGGAATGATTCACGGTGTGAAGGCGACAGATTACGTAACGCTTTGCGACTATAACAATATCACGGCAGAGTATTCGGATCTGGCGGTTTCCGACGAGGACCTGCAAAGCTATATCGACGGAATTTTAAATGATTATAAAGCATATACCATGGATCTTGACCGCGAGGTAAAGAAGGGCGATTCCATCAACATTGACTATGTCGGCAGTATTGACGGCGTGGAATTTGACGGCGGAAGTACGCAGGGTAACGGAACCGACATCGTAGTCGGACAGGCCGGATACATCGATGATTTCGAGGATCAGCTCTGCGGACACAAGGCGGGCGATAATTTCGACATTCAGGTTACCTTCCCGGATGATTACGGCAATGCCGAGGTTGCGGGAAAAGATGCGATCTTTAGAATTAAGATTAACGGCATCTACGAAAAGCAGGAATTCAACGATGAATTCGTACAGACTTACCTCTCCGAGGAAGCAAGAACCGCGGATGCGTTTATCCAGAAGTACAAAGACGAGCAGTATGAGAATAAGCTGAATGAATATGTTCAGAACTACGTAAATGATAATTCGACCGTAAATTCCTATCCGGAATCCTACGTAAAGGGTCTGATGGCACTTACCAAGGGCGTCGATATCGAGCAGTATAACAATTATAACCAGTACTATGCTTCCACATACGGTCAGCCGATGTATAATTCCTTTGATGACTATGTAGGTCTTGATAAGAAGGAGTACTATGCACAGCTTCGTACCCAGGCGGAAAATATCGCCGACCAGATGCTCGTGTACCAGGCAATTTATGAGGATGCCGGACTGACATATACGGAAGAAAATGTAAATGAAGTATACGGATCCTACGGAATTACGGAAGAGTTCCGTCCGCAGATGCTGGAAACCTACGGCGAAGGATTCTTAAATCAGTCTGCAATTATGTTTGCGGTGATGGATTACTTAAAAGACCACATTACCGTGAACGGAGCACCGGAATAAAAATCAGGATATAGCATTTAATTAACAAATAGTTTTAAGGAGGGTTTCAGGAATGGAAAGAAGAGTAGGCACAGTTTCCAGAGGTATTCGTTGTCCGATTATCAGAGAGGGCGACAATCTGGTTGATATCGCAGTAGAAAGCGTACTTGGCGCTGCAGAGAGCGAGGGATTCGAGCTTCGCGACAGAGACGTTATTGCATTGACGGAATCCATCGTTGCAAGATCACAGGGAAACTATGTTTCCGTTGACGATATTGCGGAAGATGTAAAGAATAAACTCGGCGGAGAGACGGTCGGAGTAATTTTTCCGATTCTTTCCAGAAATCGTTTTGCAATCAACTTAAAGGGTATTGCAAGAGGATGCAAGAAGGTAGTTCTGATGTTAAGCTACCCGTCCGACGAGGTCGGAAATGCGCTTCTTACCTGGGATCAGATTGACGAAGCAGGCGTAAATCCTTATTCCGACGTGCTTTCTTTAGAGAAATACAGAGAACTGTTCGGCTACAACAAGCACGAGTTCACGGGCGTTGATTATATCGAATACTATTCCGATATCATCAAGGAAGAGGGAGCAGAGGTTCAGGTTGTTTTTGCAAATCAGGCAAAGACTATCCTTGATTACACCGACTGCATTATCAACTGTGACATTCATACAAGAAAACGTACCAAGAGAATCCTTCTTGCAGGCGGCGCAAAGGTGGTTTGCGGTCTTGACGACATCATGACCGAGTCCATTAACGGAAGCGGCTACAATGCAAGCTACGGCTTACTTGGTTCCAATAAATCCACCGAGAACAAGGTAAAGCTTTTCCCGAGAGAAGAGTGCAAAGCGCTTGTTCTTGAGATTCAGGAGCAGATCCTTTCCCGTACCGGCAAGCATGTTGAAGTTATGGTTTACGGTGACGGCGCATTCAAGGATCCCCAGGGAAAAATCTGGGAGCTTGCAGATCCCGTTGTATCCCCGGCGTTTACGGACGGCCTGATCGGTACTCCGAACGAATTAAAGTTAAAATATTTAGCGGACAATGATTTTGCTTCCCTTTCCGGTGAGGCGCTTAAGAACGCAATTTCCGAAAGCATCAAGGCAAAACAGTCCAACCTTGTCGGCAACATGGCATCCCAGGGAACTACCCCGAGACAGCTTACCGACTTAATCGGTTCCCTTTGTGATTTGACATCCGGTTCCGGTGACAAGGGTACTCCGATTGTATTGATTCAGGGATATTTCGATAACTATACAACCGCATAAAAATTAAGGGGGATTTGAGTATGGAAGAGAAAAAGGAAGTAGTAACCCGTAGTTTGATTCTCGGAATTGTATTAATCATTCTCGGTGTTTTGGGAATTGTTTTTGCCGGTAATATTTTCAATGTACTCGGCAATATCGTAGGATGGGTTGTGGCAGGAATTTTCTTCATTGCCGGAATCATTAACATAGTTTTATTCGTGTCAAGCATCACAAAGAAGGATGAAGAAAAGAATCCCGCAATTAAGAACCTGATTATCGGTATTCTGTCAATTGCAGCCGGTATCGTACTGGTAATTACACCGAAACTGATTGTATGGATTATTTCCGTATTTCTGGGAGTTTTCTTACTGCTGGACGGCGGCTTCAAGGTAAAGGAAGCGTTCGCAGCCAATAAGGCGAAAGCAAAATTATGGTTCGTATCCCTGATTTTCGGAATTATCGGAATCATTCTCGGAGCACTGGCAATCATATATCCGTTCCGTTTCGGCATGGAGATCGGAAAGATTTTTGTCATCCTGATTTCCGTTGTCCTGATTGTAAGCGGTATTACAAATATTGTGCACGGCGTACTGATTTCGAAGGCATAATTATCAGAATATAAAAACCGGAAGAAAGTAACTAAACGGGGGCTTGTATAAGCCCCCGCGATTTATAAAAGAGGTAAACTATATGGGCGAGAAATTAACGGCATCGGACATAAAGAAAATCGAAGAAGAAATCGATTACAGGAAACTGGAACTCCGTCCGAAACTTTTGGAGGATCTGAAGGAAGCAAGAGCCCAGGGAGATTTGTCCGAGAATTTCGAATACTATGCCGCAAAGCGTGCAAATAATAAAAATAACAGCCGGATCCGTTATCTTGAGAAGATGATCAATACCTCAACCGTCATCGAGGATACCTCGAAGGATGACGAGGTCGGAATTAACACGGTAGTGACGTTATTTTTCGAAGAAGATAACGAGGAAGAGGATTATAAAATCGTGACCGGCATC